>CAKZLS010000295.1 GCA_937127205.1 uncultured Rhodospirillales bacterium | reverse complement strand
CCGTTTGGCGTTGAAGGTGTTGACTCGCAGGCACCGTCCGCTCGACTGGGCGAAGACCCAGAACAGCCTGGGTGCGGCACTCTCCAATCTCGGGGGGCGGGAAGAGGGAACCCGGCATCTCGAAGAAGCCGTGGCGGCTTACAAGGCGGCGCTGGAAGTCTACGTCCGCGATGAGCTTCCCTTCCATTTCGCCATGACCCAGAACAATCTGGGTACTTTGCTCTGGACCCTCTCCAAGCGCGAAGAAGGAACTTTCCACCTGAGACAAGCCGTCACGGCCCACCGTGCCGCGCTGTCGGTGTATACGCGCAACCAATTCCCTCTTGAGTGGGCCGCTACCCAGAACAATCTGGGTAACGCGCTTCGCACCCTGGGAGACCGCGAGGAGGGAACGGCTGGACTTGGCGAGGCCGTGGCTGCTTACCGGGCCACTCTGGAAGTGCGCACCCGCGAACGCTTTCCGTTGGCCTGGGCGATGACTCAGAACAATCTGGGCAATGCCCTCCAGACAATGGGCGAGCGGGCCGGAGATACCAAGCATCTGAAGGCAGCGGTGGAAGCTTACAGGGCGGCCCTACAGGTTCGTGCACGTGAACGGCTTCCCGTGCACTGGGCGCTGACCCAGATCAACCTCGGCAATACCCTATGGACGCTCGGCGAGCGGGAAGACGATGTCGGCCAATTCGCCGAGGCCCTTTCCGCTTACCGCACGGCTCTATCCATCTTTGAGCGCAGCGGCGCCGATTTTCATGCCCGAATCACGCGCCGCCGGATTAAGCGTCTGGAAACCCTGGCAGCCACACGCAAGGCGGGGTAGAACAGGCGGCGCCTTGTTCGGCGGGCACGCAGCGAAATGAAAAAAGGGCGGAGCCGAAAGGCCCCGCCTTCAACTTTTCCAACGCTCCGCGTCAGCGGTTCTGGCGGTTGTCCACCAGATCGTCGACCACGGTGGGGTCGGCCAACGTCGAGGTATCGCCGAGAGCGCCATAATCGTTCTCCGCGATCTTGCGCAGAATTCGGCGCATGATTTTGCCCGAGCGGGTCTTGGGCAGGCCCGGTGCCCACTGGATGAAGTCCGGTGAGGCAATAGGACCGATCTCGGTCCGCACCCATTTGACCAGTTCCTTGCGCAGGTCCTCGGTCGGCTCTTCTCCGGCGTTGAGGGTCACGTAAGCATAGATGCCTTGGCCTTTCAGGTCGTGCGGGCAACCAACCACGGCGGCTTCGGCCACTTTGCCGTGAGCCACAAGCGCGCTTTCCACTTCGGCCGTGCCCATGCGGTGACCGGAGACGTTGATGACGTCATCGACCCGGCCGGTGATCCAGTAGTAGCCGTCCTCATCACGACGGCAACCGTCGCCGGTGAAGTACTTGCCGGCATAGGTGGAGAAATAGGTCTGCACGAAGCGGTCGTGGTCCTCGTAGAGCGAGCGCATCATTCCGGGCCAAGCGTCGACCATACACAGGTTGCCCGAGCATGCTCCGTCCATCGTCTTGCCATCGGCGTCGACAATTTCGGGCTGTACGCCAAAAAACGGCCGGGTCGCCGAACCTGGTTTGAGATCAGTCGCGCCTGGCAACGGTGTAATCAGGATACCGCCTGTTTCCGTTTGCCACCAGGTATCGACGATGGGGCAGCGCCCATCACCGATAACGGTGTTGTACCAGTTCCAGGCCTCCGGGTTGATGGGCTCGCCAACGGTGCCGAGGATACGAAGCGACTTGCGGCTGGTCTTGTTCACCGGTCCCTCGCCTTCGCGCATCAGCGCGCGAATGGCTGTGGGTGCCGTGTAGAAGATGTTGACGTTATGCTTATCGACCACTTCCCAGAATCGGGACGCGTCCGGATAATTAGGCACGCCTTCGAACATCACCGAGATCGCCCCGTTGGCAAGCGGCCCGTAAACGATATAGCTATGTCCGGTAACCCAGCCGATGTCCGCAGTGCACCAGTAGACGTCCCCGTCGTGATAGTCGAACACGTATTGGTGGGTCATTGAAGCATAGACCATGTAGCCGCCGGTAGTATGCAGGACACCCTTTGGCTTGCCTGTGGAGCCGGAGGTATAGAGGATAAACAATGGATCCTCTGCGTTCATCTCCTCGGGTGGGCAATCGGCCGAAGCCTTTGCCATCAGCTCCTCGTACCAGACGTCGCGGCCCTCGACCCAGCCGATATCGCCGCCGGTGCGTTTGACCACGATGCAATTCTTGACCGACGGGCATGTCTCCAGCGCTGCGTCGGTGTTGGCCTTCAACGGGATCGGACGGCCGCCACGCACGCCTTCGTCGGAGGTGATGACCAAATTCGAGTCGCAATCCTGAATGCGTCCGCCGAGAGAGTCCGGAGAGAACCCGCCGAAGACCACGGAGTGAATCGCGCCGATGCGCGCGCATGCGAGCACCGAAATGGCGAGTTCGGGAACCATCGGGAGATAGAGCGTAACCCGATCGCCCTTCTTGATCCCGAGGGATTTCATGCTGTTCGCAAGCTTGCAAACTTGTTCGTGGAGTTCCTTGTAGGATATGGCCTTGCTGTCGGCAGGATCATCGCCTTCCCACAGTATGGCGGTCTGGTCGCCTCGGGTCGCCAGATGGCGATCCAGGCAATTGGCGGACGCGTTCAACGTTCCATCATGGAACCATTTGATATGGACGTCCGGCGCCGTCAGGCTCACATCTCGGACCTTGGTGTAAGGCTTGATCCAATCGAGTCTCTTGCCTTGTTCGCCCCAGAATCCCTCGGAGTCCTCAATGGACTGCTTGTACATTTGCAGATATTTGTCGTTGTCGCACCATGCCGATTTAGCGATGGCCTCGGGAACCGGGTATACGTTTTCTTCTGCCATGATCGATCTTCTCCTCCCCAAAGTAGGTTAGCGACTTATTCTTAATGCCCCAGACGGGCGCCGTACCATTGTGACTTAATGAATCGGTTGCTCGCTTATCAAACAAAACATTGAAGCGATTATCTCCGAAAAGCGGCTCGATACAAGTAAGCTCGCTGATTTGCACAGAGTCCCGTAGGAGAGTCAATCCGACAGAAGGATGAAGCCATCATGAATTTTGAAAGGCGCGGTCTGGAGGCTTTTTCCGGCGCAGGGTCCCGATACACAATAGCCATCCCCGATGCGGAATAATGCTCCATGGGTGGCGCACACAATATGGGTCTTATCCAAGCTCAGAAAGCGCCCCGGCGTAAAATCAAGCGGCGTTCCGAGGTGGGGGCACGAGTTGACGTAGACGTAAACATCATCTCCGCGCCGAATGGCCATGTAAAATCGCCGGCCGTCTGGAGCGTCGATGTTGAAACCGGCAGTTCCTTCGAGTGGAATGTCATCAAGACGACCCAGGGGTGTTCCACTCACGACGCGACGCCACCCATTTCGCAAATAATCCGCCATGCATCATCGTCGATCGGCATGACCGACAGTCGCGACTGGCGAACGAGTGCAATGTGATCCAACCGACCGTCGCTCTTGATTTCCGCCAGCGACACCGGCTTGGATAAAGGCTTCAATGCCTTGAAATCCACCATGCCGAACCGGCCGGATTGATCGGTGGGGTCCGGATAGTATTCCCGTGTCACCTCAAGGATTCCGACCACCGACTTTTCGCCGACCGAATGGTAGAAGAACGCCCGGTCCCCTACCGTCATGGCCTTCATGTTATTGCAGGCTTGGTGATTGCGGACGCCATCCCATTCGGCCACTCCTGCCGCCACATGCTGGTCCCACGACCACGCGCCCGGTTCGGACTTAACCAACCAGAATGCCATCGTTGTAATCCGTCATTAGTTGTCTTTGCGTTGACCGTTCATGCGGCCACTCTGATTGCCTTGGCCACCAATTCAAGAACTTTGCCTGTCGCTGCGACGAAATTCTCTACCCGCTCAATGCCCTTCCGCGCTTCTATCAAATCATCGATTCCGGCGCGCAGATCGCTTTCCAGCGATTTCACCTGCTGCAAGGCCGTCTTCAATTGCGCCTTTTCCAGGTCGCGAACAGCGCCTTGGATCTCATTCAGAGTGCGGACGTAACTGCGAAACGTCTCAACGCCCGCGGCGCTTGCCGCCGTCCAATTCTCCCGTTTCAGCATCTCGTTGCGGGTGGTTCGAAGTTCTTTGGCGGTGAGGTCTTTCAGGTTCTTGTCACTATTGGAAGCGTTCGCAGCCATCACATTTCCCCAATCTTCAGAATGCGCGTGCCTAATTCGCCAGTGTCCCGACCAATTTTTCAGTAGCATCAACTCTATCGCGCAAGCGAACCATCGTGGATTTCCGAGGACCCCCGCCGGCCAGCTCGCGCCACGCTAAACGCAACCCTTTCATGGCGTCTTTCGCATCTTCCGTGATCGCAACATCATCTGGCTGGGTAAGAAGTTCTACGCGGTTGTCTATCCAGCTTCTTGAGAGTTTCTGTTTCTTGCTTTCGTAGCTCTCGAACAAGGGAATTTCCAAACCTGCAGATACCCATGCTTCATGATTGCTCGTCATGCTCTCGCCAATCGTGTCTAGCAATGTTTCCTGCAGCTCAAGTTCTCGTTCAATGGTGGCTCCGTGCAATTCCAGTTCTCTCTGCAACGCTTTGTTCTTGAGGGCCACGACGACAAAATTTCCTGTCGGCTCTCCGGCTTTCTTCGCCGCGAAGTCGGACCCGACCCGGTCCGGCAGTTCTTCCCGGACTGCTTCCATGCCCTCTATCAGTTGCTTGGTGGACGAACCGAAATCTTCGCCGACCTCATCATCGGTAAGTGCCTGGATAGCTTCGAAGTATTCCCGGAGCAGACCGGCATGATCCTTCATTTCCCCGATCAGCTTGCCGGTTTGCAGCAAATCGGTGTTGGCCTCGTTCAACCGGTTTCGAAGACTCGTCGTCGTGATACCCGGTTCCTGGCGGACCAGTTGGAGCGTAACACTGTCCGCCCGAATCGCCGACGTGTAATACGCGTCGTAAAATGCAGGTAAGATCCTGGTGAGCTCAATACCTTCCTCCGCAACTTCCGAGCCCTGATGAACGCGTTGAGCGGTAGTGCAGGCCTGCACTACCAGCACTGTAACCAGAACGAAGAGGATCGCTCGAAGGCGGAAGTATTTTTTCATGTTGACCCCTGGGCCCATGCTCTCTCGAGATGCGCCCCCGCTATGCTCCCATGCCCCCAACAAAACGGGCCGGCTCGCATGCGAAAACAAGACGCGTTATCATTCACCCATCGCACTTAGTTCTCAAGCGCCTTGTGCTGATACCTCCCAGCCAAGCACGGCGGTCACATGCTCGAGCGGCATAGAATATTGGAGCGCTTACTCAGCCAATTCATGTTCCCTTAAGGTCTCGCCAACGAAAATGTACTGTGCATGGGGTTGATATCGACTTTTTGAGTTAACCCCCCCCTCCCCCATTCGGTCCACATATTACCCAAAAAAAGCCTTTGTATGGCCGAAACGGGGTCATCGCGTTGTAGCATCGCTCGGACCTTGGCAGACCGGAGAACAAAACGGTCAATCTGCCGGGATCACTTTCTTCCACGCCCGAATGGTTACGCTTTCGAAGAGGCCCGCCTTAGCATAGGGATCGTTGGCGGCGAAGTCCTCGGCTGCCTGGCGATCGGCGAGATCGAGGATCAGGAGGCTGCCGTTCATATGCTGGCCGTCGTCCGTCAGTGTCGGACCCACCGCCAGAGCCCGGTCTTTGAAGCTACCCAGGTAGTCCAAGTGAGCTTGGCGCGTGTCGAGCCGGAGCTGTTCGTGGTCCGGTTTGTCGTTACAGAAAAACATGAAAAGCATGAGTTATCCTCCCTTATCCCTATCGAATTCGTATTATTGCTCGTGTGCCTCGGCCTTGAAGGGCCGTGATAGCAATCCGGCGATCGTCGTGTCCAGACCCGCGCCGGCATTGAGTACCGCGTCGACGGCAGCGCAGATGGGCATGTCGACATCGAGGCGGCGGGCCAGTTCTGTTACAGAGGCAGCGGAAAAGACGCCTTCCGTCACCGCCGTCCGGGCAGCCAGGATTTTCGTTAACGCCTCGCCACGACCGAGGCGCACACCGAGAGAGAAATTCCGCGATTGCATATTGTTGCAGGTCAGTACGAGGTCGCCCATGCCCGAAAGGCCCATCAATGTCTCGGGCCGCGCTCCTTTGGCGGTTGCCAGGCGCGCAATTTCGGCGAGGCCGCGTGTTATCAGTGCTGCCCGGGCATTGTCTCCCATGCTACGTCCTTGCACGATGCCACAGGCGATGGCGAGGACGTTCTTGACCGCTCCTCCCACCTCGGCGCCAATAACGTCCATGGACGAGTAGATGCGGAACCGCCGTGTTCCCAAGGCTGCGGGCACCTGTTCCCGGACAACCGGATCGGCGCAGGCGACGGTCACGGCAGTGGGCTGGTCGCGGGCCACTTCTGCGGCGAAGCTCGGTCCCGAAAGCACCGCCACCACGGCTTCCGGCAAGGCTTCACCGGCCACCTCGTGCATCAGAGCACACGTGGTGTCCTCGATTCCCTTGGCGCAGACGACCGCGGGCACACCGGCCTTCCATCCCGGCGCCGCTTGCACCGCGACGGTGCGGAGATGCTGAGCTGGCACAGTGAGCAGAACCGCATCGGCGTCAGCGGCTTCGGCGGGATCGGCGGTGGCACGAATTTGGGGATCGAGCGGTATTCCCGGCAGAAAGTCGACATTTTCGTGATCGCGGTTGATGGCGTCCACCACTCGGGGCTCGTGAGCCTGGATAATCACCTGGCGACCCGCCCGCCGCGCGGTTATGGCCAAGGCCGTTCCCCAAGCGCCCGCCCCAATGATACCGATCCTTTCCATTTCCCCGTTATGCCGTCCAGGGCGTGCGCCCGCAAGTCAGCTTGGAAAAGGTCGACTTTCTACTTGATCATTTTTTCCGACACGCGACGCTGGGTCGGTTATGCCTTCACACCGGCGAAAGCGGCCGGGGGCGCATCGGGGTCCAACGGCCAACGCGGCCGCGGACGGAAGTCGAGAGGGTTGGTGAGCCCGAGGCGCAGACGCTCTATTCCGGCCCAAGCGATCATGGCGCCATTGTCGGTGCAGAGAGGCTGGGGCGGCGCGGTCAATCGCATGCCCTCGCGCTCCGCCAATTCGCCGAGTAGCGCGCGCAGCGTGCTATTGGCAGCGACGCCGCCAGCGATCACAATGTTGTCCGCGTCGGGATACCGCGCCCGAAACTCACCAATGGCATTTCGCGTCCGGTCCATCAGTGCTTCTCCGGCTGCCGTCTGAAAAGAAGCGCAGATGTCGGCCACGTTGGTCGCTGCCAGGCCGCCCGACGGTAAGGCGGCAATGGTATGCTTCACGGCCGTCTTCAGTCCCGAAAATGAGAAGTGACAGCCGGGACGGCCCTTCATCGGTCGCGGCAGCGCGAAGCGAGCCGGGTCGCCGCCGCGGGCGGCCCGCTCCACAAGAGGTCCGCCGGGGTATCCGAGGTCGAGCATTTTTGCGACCTTGTCAAAAGCCTCTCCTAGAGCATCGTCGACGGTGGTGCCAAGGCGGGTGTATTTGCCCACACCTTCCACTGCAAGCAGCTGGCAATGGCCGCCCGAGACCAGCAGCAGCAAAAACGGAAATGGCACATCGTCGGTTAGCCGCGCGGTCAGCGCGTGCCCTTCCAGATGGTTGACGGCCAGCAATGGCAGGTCGTGAACGGTCGCGATCGCTTTGGCGGTCATCACGCCGACAATGACGCCGCCGATCAACCCGGGTCCGCCGGTGGCCGCCACGCCGTCCAGATCCGCGAACGCCACGCCAGCCTCTTCCATGGCCTCGGCGATCAGCCCGTCGAGGTATTCCAGATGGGCGCGGGCGGCAATTTCGGGGACCACTCCGCCAAATGGTCGATGGTCGTCCAATTGCGAAAGCACGCGATCCGATAGAATCCGGCGATCGCCGGTGACCACCGCAGCCGCCGTTTCGTCGCAACTGGTCTCTATCCCGAGCACGATCATGGAAAAAGTCCTTAAGTCTATACGCCAGGGACCTTACTCTGCGATCGTTACGAACGCCAATTTCATCAGACTGAGAGTTTCATGACCCTACCCCTACTCCGAATCGGCACGCGCGGGAGCCCGCTGGCACTAGCCCAGGCCAATGAGGTTCGCCGCCGGCTCGGCGAGGCTTTTGCGGAGCTGAGCGCGCCCGGCGCCTTGGAAACCGTCATCATCAAAACGTCCGGTGATACTTTTCTCGACCGGACCCTTGCGGATATCGGCGGCAAGGGGCTGTTCACCAAGGAAATTGACGAAGCGTTGCTTGAAGGCCGAATCGATCTCGCCGTTCACTCTATGAAGGACCTTCCTACGTGGATTCCCGAGGGAATTGTCCTGGCCAGCGTGCTGCCGCGCGAAGATCCGCGCGATGCATTCATTGGGCAACCGGGTTCCACCTTCGACAGCCTTCCTCCCGGTTCGGTGGTCGGAACCGCGTCGTTGCGGCGCATGGCGCTGGTCTTGCACCACCGCCCGGATTTGCAAGTGGTGCCATTGCGCGGCAATGTGCAGACCCGTCTTGCCAAGGTGGCCGACGGCGTTGTGGACGCGACGCTGTTGGCCATGGCCGGGCTCAATCGCCTCGGCATGGCCGACGCCGCAACGGCGGCAATCGAGACGGACCAAATGCTGCCGGCAGTGGCTCAAGGCGCCATTGGTCTCACCTGTCGTCCAGATGATGATCGGGTTATGGCGTATCTGACGGCTCTCGATCATGCTGCCACGAACATGTCGGTAACGGCCGAACGGGCCATGCTCGGGGCGCTGGACGGGTCCTGCCGCACACCCATTGCCGCCCTTGCGCGGCTGGACGGACGGGGCGGTTTGGCCCTCGATGGGCTCGTTGCCCGCCCCAATGGCACGGAGGTTGTCCGCACGTCTCGCGCCGGTCACGCGGACGATGCCCGATCATTGGGTTGGGACGCCGGGATGGAGCTTCGCCAGCACGTCGGCCCCGGATTTTTCGACGAGAGCAGTTGAGCGG
>CAKZLS010000294.1 GCA_937127205.1 uncultured Rhodospirillales bacterium | reverse complement strand
ATGTCCCAGCCGCCGATCCGGATGGTGCCCTGTGCGCTTTCGAACAGATGGGTGATCAACGAGAACAGCGTCGTCTTGCCGGCGCCGTTGGGACCGAGCAGTGCGGTGAATTGGCCGGGATGGACGGAGAACGAGATGTCCTCGAGGGCGAACCGGTCGCCGTAGCTGAAACCCAGGCCGTCGATTTCCAGGGCCGGTTTGGAGGTCTCGGACATAGTCACCGCGTTGGTTATGGTTTCACCGCCGCTCCCCACGGATAGCGGCCCACCTTGATGGACTTCGTGGGTTCCAGGCTTTCCACGTCGATGACCGTAACGTCGCCGCTGACGCCGTTGGTGGTAAAGACGACGCTTTCGTCAGGGGAGAGCGCCAGGTGCCACACCCTGCGACCCACCAGGATATAATCCAACACCTCATACGTCTTGGCGTCGACAACGGCCACATGATTCGATGGTCCAAGGGCGATGAAGGCGTACTTGCCGTCGGCGGTCAGCTTGATGCCCACCGGCTGGACGCGGTCTTTGTGGATGCCGGGGATCTCGAAGTTAATGGTCTGGATGATCTCGCGCTTGGGCACGTCGATGACGGCGACCGTGCCGCCGATCTCGGACGATACCCACAACAGCGCGCCGTCGTCCTTGAACTCGGCATGACGCGGCCGTTGGTCCACCAGGGTGTTGTCCACCAGTTCGTAGCTTTCCGTGTCGATCCAGTGGACCATGTTGGTGGTTTCCGACGTATTGACCGCGATCTTGCCGTCGGGGCTCACCGCCATGCCCTCCGGCTCGACTCCCACGTCCACCTGGGCGATGACCTCCCGGGTCTCCACGTCGACCACCGTGACGATGTTGTCGTCTTCGTTGGAGATGTAGAGGTGCCGGTCATTGGGATGCTTATAGAACTGTTCGGGATCGGCGCCCGACGGCAGATCGGCGATCTTCTCGAGCGTTTCGCTGTCGTAGACCTCCACCCGATCGTCGTCGCTGGCACACACATAGAGTTTGGAAAAATCCTTGCTGAGTGTGATGCCGCGCGGCCGCTGGCCCACGTCGAAGGTCTTGACCACCTCGAGCGTCTCGGCATCGATCACCGAGACCGTGTCGTCTTTCTCGTTGGACACGAAAACGGTTTGTGCCGCCGCCACCGAGACGCCGCAGACGGTCAGCATCGCGCTCAGCCAGAGTCGGTAAAACATGCGTTCCTCCCATTGTATTTTAGTGCGCTTGGCGAGTTTCCTGTCAGTTCATTGCGCATGTCGCCTCCGGCGCATCGTAACCCAGCGTATCCAGTTCGGATTGCGGATGAAGAAAACCCTCCTGCGGCGAGAGGGTGACGATTGCGCGGGCGGTGGTCACCGGGATCGGCTGGCGGAGCTGACCGTTCCAGGGGCGGTAGGACAGCTTCCGTCCCTTGAAACCGGCCAATTCAAACTTGTCGCCCACAATAAAGGTCTTCATCGCCTCGAAGTCATTGGACTTGGTTCGTGTGGCGGCTTCACCGATGGATCGCACGGCGGCCCAAGCAGCGTAGTCCTTGGCGCTCATCCCGCGGTCCGCCATGGCGGTGAACCGTTTCTGAAGCTGTGCCGCGCCCCACTGTTCCACCGTCCGGTCCCACGCCGTCGGAACCAGGCCTTGTGTTCCGGCGACAAGCCGAGGGTCCCAGGTCCGGTACATCAGATACTCCCCGAACAACCCCTGTTCGTCGGCGACGATCAGCACGTCGTAGTCGTCAACCTGGGTGAACTGGGGCATATCCGCCTGAGCGGTCCGGCGGATATCATGGTCCAGGGTCCACGTCTTTTCCGCGACGATCTTGCCGCCGAAGCGTTTGGCCGCCCGCCGCATGGCGTCGGCGAACAGCGTGTCGACAGGTTCCGTTCCGGTAACCAAAAACCAGCGCGTCCAGTTTTTCTTCACCAGGTATTGGGCGAGCGCGTCGGCGCGCATGGCGCGGCTCGGAAGCGTGTGGAGCACGAATGGTCGGCAGTCGTCTTCGCGGAAACGGTCGTCGGGGGCGCCGGCGTTGAAGATCAGCATGGTCTCCGCTTCCGGCATGGCCATGATCGCGTCCAGTGCGTCCGCCCCAACGTCAATAACGATGAACCGGTGGCCGCTTCCGTGCAGCTCGCGAACGGCCGCCACGACGTCGCCGTCGGCGGCAACGGTCTTTTCGTCGAGGACGAACGTCTGTTTCATGAACTTGCCGGTGGTCGCGTTGTCGGCGACGGCGAGACGCGCTCCCTGGAGGCCATCATCCTCCGCGGGCAGCAGCCAATCGAGGTTGGAGAGGGCCGGAGGCCGCTCCACGGTCTGCGCGACGTAGCCGATGCGAATCTCGGCAAAGTCATCTTCGTTGGTTGCGTTTGCGGCGTTCATTGCGACCAGCAAACTGGCGACGAGAACCGCGATTCGTTTCA
>CAKZLS010000293.1 GCA_937127205.1 uncultured Rhodospirillales bacterium | reverse complement strand
TTTCGAGCCGCTTTGGCTCCGGTCGTGTTGCGGCGGTATCCGGCCCGTGCATGAGCGCGAGGGAGATCACCGCGATAGCGGCGAGTGCCGTCACCACCGGAATGATCAGAGTTCGAATGGATAGCGGTTGTTTCACGGCGGAGAGTCAGCCTCCGACCCGGGCCAGGTCGCCCTTGATCTGTTGCTCGATCTGGCCGTCGCGAACGCGGGTGAACTCAAGCCGCAACCCTTTATCGGTCAGGGTCCGATTGTAGGACTGGACCACATAGTCGCCTTCCTCGTCGATGGTGAAGACGTTGACGGTCAACGTGCTGCCGAGAATACGCGCCCAAGCGTAGGCCGTGCCGTCCAGCGGTCCGTAAACGCGGGACATAGCGTTATCGGCGGCCGTTGTTTCGGCGGCCGGATTTTCGGCGGGAGATGCGTTGGCGGCCGGCGTATTGGCGGAAGTCGGGGGAGACGCAATATATACATTGGTCCGGGTGGTGGGTTGGAAGATCAAGCGCTGGTCCCTGCGGACTGGTTTTTTGTGCGCTTTGTGAATGGTGGTTTGCCATTCCACGGCAAATCCAAACCGTCCCTCGGCGCGGATCAAAACCGACAGCTCGCGGTTGCGCGGTTCGCCCATGGGGAACAGCGTACGGCCTTCATATTTTCCATAGAAGGCCTGGATTGGCATATCTTCCGAACGGGCCGCCGGCATGGCCATCGCCGCGGCGACCACGACGATAATCAAGGCACAGGTAACCGCACGCATTGTCTTCCTCCTCCTCGGGCCGCGCCGAGACTCCCGGCAGCCAATGGCCCAAGATCGCTGGAAATCGTATTGATGACCCGTCAAATACGACATCATGGCGCCCGCTGCCAACCGTGGGCTTTTCGGAGCGTACGGAACAGAGATCCACGAGCGGGCTGCCCATCGGCGCATCTTTGTGTATTTTGAGCGACCGGACAGGGTGCGAGAAAGATACGAAAGGGGTGACGGGGTGACGATGCCATTGCCAACGCAGAGAACGCGGAAAGTGCGGGCGACCGTGGGGGGAGCCGCTCTGGCGGCGCTGATGGGGGTCTCCGCCTGCGCGGCGGGGAGTCAATCTCAGTCCCAAGAGAGCCTTGCCGGAGCCTGTCAGGTGACCAAGTGCATTTGCGCCGACACCTCGACCATGTTCTGGCAAGCGGCGGAGACCGTCCCCATCGAGTGGCAACGCAACGGCGCCGCCTCATGTCCGCCCGGCTATGCGCTGGTGCGTATGCCAGAAGAGAAAAAGAAGAAGCGCTGATCCTGGGTTCCGTTGCCGCGCGACGGCTCGCCGCGAACGAATACTTCGCCATGAACGAATACAGGGCGAGCCTCAGCCGTCGAACGACACCCGTTACACGGATATGGAAGAAAGTGGTAACGGCGTGCGCGTGCCTTCGACAATGACGATTCCGCTGTCCGAAACGGTGTAGTTCTTCTTGTCGGCTTCCAGGTCGTAGCCGATCACGGCGTCCTCGGGTATCCGGACGTTCTTCTCCAGGATGCAGCGCCGGAGCTTGGCCCGCCGCCCGATGTCGCAGTGATCGAACACGATGCTGTCCTCGATTTCCGCGCCGGCGTGAACATGGACATCACGGCCGATCACCGAATTGCGGATCAATCCGCCGGAGATGATGCACCCACCGGCCACCACGGAGTCGATGGCTTCGCCACGCCGGTCGTCCTCGTCGAAGGCGAACTTGGTGGGCGGCGTGGAATAGCTGGATGTCCGCAGCGGCCAAGCCGAGTTGTATAGATTGAGCTCTGGATCGATGGCGCGGATATCCATGTTGGCGTCATAAAAGGCGTCTAGGGTTCCCACGTCTCGCCAGTAGGGCAGCTTGCCCTCGGGCTCGCCGGGGATGTTGTTGGTCATGAAGTCGTAAGCGAAAATCTCAGCGTTGCCGATGGCCTTGGGAAGAATGTCGCGGCCGAAATCGTGGGAACTGTTCTCGTCCAACTGATCTTCTTCGACCATTTTCAGCAGCATGTCGGTGGAAAAGATGTAATTGCCCATGGAGGCGTAGACCCGGTTCGGGTCGTCCGGCATGGACGGCGCGTTGGGGTCCTTCTCGATGAAACCGGTAATGCGGCCGCCGCGCTGGGTTTCCAGAACGCCGAATTCCTTGGCGAATTTCCGATCCACCGGAATGGCCGCCACCGTCACGTGGGCGCGCTTATGCTCGTGGAATTCGATCATCTCGCGGATGTTCTGGCGGTAGATGTGGTCGGCGCCGAACACAGCCACGATATCTGGGCGGGATTGCTCGATCAGGTTGATATTCTGGTGGATGGCGTCGGCGGTTCCCCGATACCAGTTCTTGCCCGACGACCGCATCTGAGCCGGAACCGGAACGATGAACTCGTTCTTCAGGATGCCGCCGAAATTCCAGCCGTCACTGAGGTGCTGGAGCAGGGATTGGCTGCGGAATTGGATGACAACGTAAATCGAGTATATGCCGGAATTGACCAGATTACTGAGGACGAAATCGACAATTCGATACTTGCCGCCGAACGGCACCGCGGGCTTGGCGCGTTCCTTTGTCAAAGGGTACAGGCGCGTGCCTTCGCCGCCGGCGAGCACGATGGCCAGAACCTTTAGTCGCATATCCAATCCCCCTTCTAGCGTCTTTTGCGCAGTTAATTGTTCAAGCTTTCTTTTAGCACCTGCAGCAAAAATTGGGGAGTTTTTCTTTAGGGTTTTTGCCGTTTTCCGCGCGCCCGAGGCCGGGGGTGACTCCGACCGGTCCCAGCATCGCTTGGAACCGCGGGGTGACTGCGACGGCTCTAGAGCGACGACAAAGGGG
>CAKZLS010000292.1 GCA_937127205.1 uncultured Rhodospirillales bacterium | reverse complement strand
CAGCTGCCGCGCCGCCACCAAACCCATATCCAGCAGGAACAGGCATAGGACACCGAGAAACGGCTCTACCACGAACGACTTGACGGCTTTCATTCCCGGCTCGCCGGTGGCCCAGCCGATGGCGAAGGCACCCACCAGGACGACCACGCTGCCATTCAGCAAGATTTCGCGAAACAGGGCGCTCATCTCGCCCTTTGCCGGACGGTGGGCGTCCCCTTGGTCTTTCGCCTTACGTGCCAGCATCAAGCCGCTGATGATGGCCGGCGTCTCCATCAGCGCCATCACCGCGATCATAAAGGTCTCGTAGGGAACGTCCTGGACATCGAGAAAGCCGACGGCGGTAACGAACGTCACCGCGCTGATGGAGCCGTAGTGGGCGGCCACCGCAGCCGCCGTGATCAGATCCAGCTTGGTCGTCACGCGGAGCAGGGCAAAGCCAATCAGCGGCATGAGGAAACTGAGCACGATGCCGGCGACGATGGCGCCGAGGACGGTGGCGTCGAGGGTGTTGGTGGCCATGGCGGCGCCACCCTTGAAGCCGATGGCCATGAGCAGGTAGAGCGCCAGCCCCTTGCCGATCTGCTCCGGGATATTCAGATCCGATCGCAGCAGCGCCGCGCCCGCTCCGAGCAAGAAGAACAGGATCATCGGTGAGATCAGATTGGCAAGCGCGACATCGATAATTGCGGACACACCGGTTCCCCCATCTTCCCCTGAGAGTCGAACCCGGGAGGCCCATCTGTTGCGACGGCCAACGTCCGGTTTCCGATCAAGGGTGTATTGTGCGGGTGCGATATTGCACGTGCGAATAGCCTTCGGTCAAGAGAGCCGACTGAAAACTGTCAGCGCGGGCGGATCAGGAAGAAATCATCGATGCCGGTGAGCAGGAACTGCATGCCGATGCAGATGAGCAGGAAGCCGAAAATGCGGGCCATGGCGTCGATACCGCGCGGCCCCAGGAACCGCACCATGCCACCGGCGGCCCGAAGAACCAGAAAGGCGATGACCAGGGTCGCGGCCATGCCGACGATGACCCCGCCATAAATCAGGAATAACTTGTGGCCGTGTTCACTGCCGATCTGCGCTGCGCCGCTCAGCACCACGGAGATCGAGCCCGGTCCGGCTAGGCTGGGCATGGCAACGGGCGTAAAGGAATAGTCCGGTTTTTTGCGTTGCGAATCCGCCGATGTTTGCTTCACCTGCAGATCGGGGAACAGCATGCGAAAGCCGATGATCGAGATGATCAGCCCGCCGGCGACGCGAATTCCTGGCACCGAAATCCCGAAGAAATCGACAATGGCGGCCCCCAGCACCAGGAACACCACCAGAATGCCGAAGGCGTAAAGGCAGCCCATCAGCGCCTGACGCGAGCGCTCCTTCGGCTCGAAATCGGCTGTCAGCGATGCGAACAGAGGCGCCGTTGAGAACGGGTTCATGATCGGCAACAAGCCACCGACCGTCAGCAAGATCGCTTGAATAAAGGTTTCTATGGTCTCTCTCCCGCACCCGGCGCGACTGCCAACGGCTGATATCATCGTCAAGCACACGGTTTGACGACGAACCTCGTTCCATTGGGTCACGCTGGACTTTGAGCGCTTTTAGCGTCTCGCTTCTCACACGTCTACTAACCAACGGGATCACGGCCGGCAATGGCCGAGTGCACCCTCGTCCCGTCCGGGCGGCGGCGCGCCAAATCGTTTCGCTATCAAATCCGATAGATGCGCCGGGCGTTGCCGTGAAAAAGTTTGTCCCGTTCGGTTTCCGAAAAACCTGATGTAAAGGTGTCGAAAGCGGCCCAGACGGCGGGGTAGGGGGTCACCAGTTTCTCCACCGGGTCGTTGCCTCCGATATGCACCGCTCGACGCCGAAGATGTCGATGGTCTCCAACACCAGGTCCCGAAGCGTGCCCGTCGACCAAAGCGGATCCACCTGGCCCAGCCCCGAAATCTTGACGGCGGCGTGATCGACGGCCGCCAAATCCCGCATGCCGGATCGCCAGATCTGCAGCGCGGCGGCATCGTCCGCCGGCGGCATGCCCATGTGCTCAAGGATGATCGGCACGTCCGGCACCGTCGCCACGAACCGCGCCACCTCGGTGATCTGCCAGCCCCAGACCAGCATGTCGAAAGACAATCCGAAACGGCCAAGCGCCCGGTAGCCGTCCCGCCATCGCTCATCCTCGAGGAGATTGTCGCGCGGAATGTCGCTGCGTTCGGATTTCGGGTCGAACCAAGCCTCCTGGCGGATGCCCTTCAGCACGGGGTATTGGCAATGGCTTTCCAGGGTGTCTTCGACATCGGGTCGGCGGAGATCGGCATACCCGACGGCGGCGCTCGGCACCCGCTGTTCTCCCGCGTCGGCGAGGGATTGCAGCCAGGCGGTTTCCAACACCGGATCCGTCGCGTGATCCACCTCCGCTTGGACATGCACCGAACCGACGACGTCGAGGTCGCCGATATCGGCAAGAAACTCGTTTTGCGCATACAGCTGCCGCAGGACGGCGAAGGTGTCGTCGTCCAGGAGCGGATAGTGAAACCGCTCGGGGTCGATGAAATGGTGATGGGTGTCGATAATCGTGACCATGAATCGGTTCCGCGTGTTCCTCGCGTTTATATGCCGGAGGTGGCGTACGGTCTACGATTCCGGATCCGTAACGAAAGGTGTTCATTCGCATATTGCGGGTACGCATTTCTGTTCTTGCGCCGAAACATTAGCGGCTGGAAATCGAGCCGGGGCCCGACTATCTGTCAAAGATCCGTCTGAACATATCCCCCGCATGGAGAGGTCAATCATGGAACATCGGCAACTCGGCCGGTCCGGCTTGAAGGTTCCCGTTCTTAGCCTCGGCACCGCCACATTCGGCGGCACCGACGAATTCTTTCAGCGCTGGGGAACAACCGACGTGCAGCAGGCAACCCGCATGGTCGACCTGTGCCTCGATGCCGGCGTCAACCTGTTCGATACGGCGGATATCTATTCGACGGGCGCGTCGGAAGAGGTGCTCGGTGAGGCACTCAAGGGCAAGCGGCACGATGCTCTTATCTCGACCAAGGCGACCTTTCCCATGGGCGAGGGACCCAACGACAAGGGCTCGTCACGCTTTCATCTCGTGCGCGCCTGCGAGGAGAGCCTCAAGCGCCTCGGCACAGACCACATCGACCTCTATTTCATGCACGGCTTCGACGCGCTTACGCCGGTGGAGGAAACCCTTCACGCCCTCGATGACTTGGTGACGGCCGGCAAGATCCGCTACATCGGCGCGTCGAACTTCTCCGGCTGGCAGGTGATGAAGTCGCTGGCCACGTCGGAGAAATACGGCCTCGCCCGTTATGTGGTCTATCAGGGCTACTACTCCCTGATCAGCCGGCACTACGAATGGGAGCTCATGCCGCTCGGCCTCGACCAGGGGGTCGGCCTGATGGTTTGGAGCCCGCTCGGCTGGGGCCGCCTGACCGGCAAGATCCGCCGCGGCCAGCCGGACGCCAGCGGCCGCATCGCCGCGGGCGGCGCCGAGCGCGGTCCCGTGGTCGACGACGAATACCTCTACACGGTGGTCGATGCGCTCGATAAGGTCGCCGAGCAGACCGGCAAGTCGGTGTCCCAGGTCGCCCTCGCGTGGCTGCTTCACCGGCCGACCGTCGCCAATGTGGTGATCGGCGCGCGCAACGAAGAACAGTTGGCGCAAAATCTCGGCGCGGCCGACTGCCCGCTGACCGCCGAGCAGATCGCTCACCTGGACGCCGCCAGCCGCGAGGAGCCGATCTACCCCTACTGGCACCAAAGCGATTTCGACGAACGCAATCCGAAGCCAACCGCGTGGTGATGTCATCATGTTGCCTTGGTAAAGCAGGACACGGCGGAGGCGTTGCAGCGAAAAATCCGGCTCGAATGGAAACCGGTCATCGAACGGCGTATTGTTGACGATAGACATTTGGCGGAGCCGAGACAGTGATCATCGAACATGTGCTCGCCTTCAATATTGAGCCCGGGACCTGCCCTCCTGGTTGCCATGCAGGCCACGCTCAGCGCGGGTCGCCGAGCAGGCATGGCAACCGGCGCCGGCCTCGGTCTCATGCGACGTGGACGCTGTTCGCGCTGCTGGGCCTTGAAGCCGTGTTCCAGTATTTTCCCT
>CAKZLS010000291.1 GCA_937127205.1 uncultured Rhodospirillales bacterium | reverse complement strand
TCAACAAAGCAGCTGGCTACCTGAATGTGGTCGGCCTCGGCTGGGTGGCTCCTCTGTTGAAGATCGCCGCCGGTGATAGCCCGAAGCACCAGATCAAGGAGGTCTGGATCGGTCTTGGCGTGCCGGTGCTTGCCATTATGGTGTTTCTAGCCGCCTGGGCACACCTGGCACCTCAAGTAAAGACCAGCCTCGGCGCCATTCCCGGTCCGGCACAGGTGTGGGAACAGGCGGTCGTGCTGTTCGACGACCACGTGGCGTCTCGGGAGCGCGCGGACGCCTTCTACGAGCGCCAGGAAAAGCGCAACGCCGCCAAGCTCGCCGAAAACCCGGACGCCGAAGTGAAGTGGCGGACCTACACCGGCGCGCCCACATACATCGACCAGATCTTCACCAGCTTGCAGACGGTGTTCATGGGCTTCGTTTTCGCCACTCTGGTGGCCGTGCCACTGGGGGTCGCGTGCGGACTGTCACGGATCGCCAACGCCGCCCTCAACCCTCTGATCCAGGTGTTCAAGCCGGTCTCGCCGTTGGCCTGGCTGCCCATCGTGACCATGGTGGTGAGCGCGGTTTACGTCACCGATGATCCCATGTTCGAAAAGGCGTTCCTCACTTCGGCCATCACCGTGACGCTGTGTTCCCTCTGGCCCACTTTGATCAACACGTCGCTTGGCGTGGCATCCATCGACCGCGACCTCGTGAACGTCGGCAAACTGCTGCAGTTGGGATGGTGGAGCAAGATCTACAAGCTGGTGCTTCCGTCATCGCTGCCGCTGATCTTCACCGGGCTCCGGCTCTCACTGGGGGTTGGATGGATGGTGCTGATCGCCGCTGAAATGCTCGCGCAGAACCCCGGTCTCGGGAAGTTCGTCTGGGACGAATTTCAGAACGGCTCATCGTCCTCGCTCGCCAAAATCATGGTTGCGGTGCTCACCATCGGCATCATCGGGTTCTTGCTCGACCGGATCATGTACGCCTCGCAGGCGGCCGTCACCTTCAGCGCCAATCGCTAGACCAAAGGGAACATGACCATGGCATTTCTCGAACTTTCCGGTGTCTGCAAGAGCTAAGGCGACGGCACCGACCGGACGGACGTCCTGAAGGATATCGATCTCGCCATACAGGAAAGTGAATTCGTCGCCATCGTCGGCTTCTCTGGATCCGGCAAGACAACGTTGATCTCCGCAATCGCCGGCTTGATCGAGCCGGACCGGGGAGAGGTGCGTTTGAAGGGAGAGATCGTGCGCGGACCGGGACCCGATCGCGGGGTCGTGTTCCAGTCCTATTCACTGATGCCGTGGTTGACCGTGTACGGCAATGTGGCGCTCGCGGTGGATACCGTGTTCCCGGACAAGACCAAGGCCGAGCGGGATGCCCATACCCGCGACACCATCGCCATGGTCGGGCTGACGCACGCGGCCGACCGGCGGCCGGCTGAATTGTCCGGCGGCATGCGCCAGCGGGTCGCCGTAGCCCGCGCCCTCGCCATGAACCCCGAGATCCTCCTTCTCGATGAGCCCCTTTCCGCGCTGGACGCACTGACCCGCGCCAAACTCCAGGACGAAATCGAGACCATCTGGGAACGCGAGAAAAAAACCGTGGTGCTAATCACCAACGACGTGGACGAAGCGATCCTGCTGGCTGACCGCATCATCCCGCTGACTCCGGGCCCGGGCGCCACGTTGGGACCGGAGTTTCGGGTGACCCTGCCTCGGCCTCGGGATCGCACAGCCATTAACCACGATCCGGCCTACAAGCGGTTGCGCAGGGCCATCACCGAGTACCTGATCGGCATCGCCGGCGAGCGCGCCGCCGAGATCGACGACAGCCTGAGACTCCCCGATCTCTCGCCCGTCACCGCCCTTGGGAAACCGCCGAAGGCGTATACCGACACGGCCAAGTCTCCCATCAAGAACCGTTATGTGGAATTTTTCCAGACGCAAAAGGTTTACCCCACACCGAAAGGCCCCTTGACCGTGGTCGAGGATTTTTCGCTGCTGATGCCGAAGGGCGAGTTCATCACGCTGATCGGGCACTCCGGGTGCGGCAAGTCGACGGTTCTTTCCATGGCCGCCGGCCTCGCCGACATCTCGGACGGCGGGATCATCCTGGACGGCCGCGAAATCCATACCGCCGGGCCGGATCGCGGCGTCGTATTTCAGGCGCCCAGCCTGTTCCCCTGCTGACCGCGGCCGAGAACGTTGCCCCTGGCGTCGACAAGGTCTTTCCCCATGCAAGCCGCGCCGAGCGCGAAGATATCGTCCATTACTACCTGGGCCGGGTCGGTCTGGCCGACGCCGTCGACAAGAAGGCATCCGACCTCTCAAACGGCATGAAGCAGCGCGTGGGGATTGCCCGGGCTTTCGCCCTCTCGCCCAAGCTCCTGCTGGT
>CAKZLS010000290.1 GCA_937127205.1 uncultured Rhodospirillales bacterium | reverse complement strand
GGTAACCGAAGCCGGAGCGACAATCGGCCGCAACCAAGTCTCGTTGGATGTCCCCATTAAGGCGCTCGGGATGCATACCGTGTCCGTCAGCCTTCATCCCGAGGTGGCGATCAAGGTAACCGTGAACGTCGCCCGCTCCGCCGACGAGGCGGAAACCCAAGCCCGCACGGGACGCGCAGTCGGCCGGTTCGACGAAGAAGAGGAAGACGCCGCCGCCGAACTCGAAGCCCAGGCTCACGCCGTGTTCGATGAAGACGCCGTGGACGAGGCGATCGGGGAGCTCAGCGCTGAGGATGCCCCGGAATCCGGGAGTGATGAGGAAATTCCAGCGGAGAAAAATGAGGCGACCCCGTCCTCGGAATGAGGTCGGACGCCTTATATTAAGTAAATGATTCGGGTGCGCGGCCGCATGATGGCCGCGCCATTCGTCGCTTCTGAGGTTTCTGGACGAAGCCCGTCTTGGGAGCGAAAACCGACACCCCAAATTCGCGCACCAGCTAACCGATTAGTTATCCACAACTTTATTCACATAGCGCCCCCCTGACTCACAGCGAAACGAGAACCGTGAGAACAGTCCCCGCTGTTTTGTGATTTCCCGATAGCGATCTCACCGCTAAAGCGTATTGTGCGCCCCATGGCACTGACCTCCACCGCAGATCGTCCGTTCGAGTTCGCGGGGCTTGGCGACTCGGCTCCCGGGTTCCGCAAGCCGCCGCATAACATCCAGGCCGAAAAAGCGCTCCTGGGCGCGATTTTCGTGCACGAACGCGCCTACGAGCGTGTTTCGGAGTTTCTTCGTCCCGAGCATTTCTCGGTGGCCGAGCACCGGCTGATCTTCGAGGCCTGCGCGAAATTGATCGATCGCCAGCAGGTCGCCAACCCGGTCACCCTGCAAAGCCATTTCGCCCAGGACGACAAGTTGGCGGCGGTGGGCGGGCCGGCTTATTTAATGGAACTTGCCGAATCCGCCGTTACCGTCATCAACGCCGGCGAATACGGCCGCATCATTCATGACCTGTATCTGCGGCGCGAACTGATCTGCCTCGGCGAGGATGTCGTCAACCGCGCCTATGAGTGCGATGTGGACGAAGCGGCGACGGAACAGATCCAAATCGCCGAGCAGGGCCTGTACGACATGGCCACCAAGGGCGAATATGAAGGCGGGTTCGAGGCCTTTTCCAACAGTCTGACCAACGCCCTGAAACTGGCCGAGGCGGCGCAAAAACGCCAGGGCGGGCTCAGTGGCGTGACCACCGGTCTTCGCGACCTCGACAGCCGGCTTGGTGGTCTGCATGCGTCCGACCTGGTAATCCTTGCCGGACGTCCATCCATGGGCAAGACCGCGCTTGCCACCAATATCGCGTTCAATGCCGCCAAGGCGTTTCGGACAGAGCGCCAGGAAGACGGCTCGACCAAGGTCGTCGACGGCGCGGTCGTCGGGTTTTTCTCGCTCGAAATGTCGGATGAGCAACTGGCGACGCGTATTCTTTCCGAACAGACCAAGGTATCGTCGGACAAGATCCGCCGCGGCATGATCGCCAAGGAGAAATTGAGCGAGCTGGTGGTGGCCAGCCGGGATCTCCAAAGCCTTCCCATCTACATCGACGATACGCCGGCGCTCAGCATCAGCGCCATGCGGACCCGGGCGCGGCGGCTGAAACGCCAGCACAACTTGGGTATGATCGTGATCGACTATTTGCAGTTGATCGCGCCTTCGCCCGGCGCCCGCCACGACAGCCGGGTCCAGGAGATCTCGGAAATCACCCGCGGATTGAAGGCGCTGGCCAAGGAATTGAACGTGCCGGTGCTCGCCCTGTCCCAGCTATCGCGCGCCGTCGAACAGCGCGAGGACAAACGGCCGCAGCTCTCGGACCTGAGAGAATCCGGCACCATCGAACAGGACGCCGACGTGGTCATGTTCATCTACCGCGATCAGTACTACCTGGAGCGCGCCGAACCCATCCAGAAGGGCGACGAACCCATGGAGAAATTCATGGAGCGCTATGACCGGTGGCGGCAGCGCTGCGAGGAAGCCCACAGCAAAGCCGAGGTGATGGTCGCCAAACAGCGGCACGGCCCCATCGGCAAGGTGGAACTTTTCTTCGAGGGCGAATTCACCCGCTTCGGAGATTTGGAAACAGAGCACACACCGGATGTTTGAGCCTTGAGAGTCCGTCCGGAAACGTACGGTGTCTTATGAGCGAAGCCGACCGGGCCGGCGCCGTCCTCACCATCGATCTCGGGGCCATTGCCGACAACTACCGGCAGCTGCGCGATCGGGTAGCCCCCGCCGCGGAATGTGCGGCAGTGGTCAAAGCCGATGCCTATGGTCTCGGCGCCAAGCACGTGGTTCCTGTTCTCCACGAAGCCGGCTGCCGCACCTTTTTCGTCGCTCTTTTGGACGAGGGGATTGCCGTTCGGCAGGTGCTGTACGCGTGCGCTCCGCCGGCGGCGGGCGGCAACGAGCCGACGATCTATGTTCTCAGCGGCCTTACCGAGAATACCGCGCACGTTTTCGCCGAACATCGTCTGAGGCCCGTGCTCAACTCCATCGGTGACATCGACGCGTGGAAAGCATTCGCCCGCGATGCCGTTTCCCAAACGGCGGCGGCCGTGCATGTGGACACCGGCATGTCCCGTCTCGGCCTGCCCGAAAATGAACTGGCAAGCCTGCGCGACGCGCCTGAGCGGCTGGCGGGCTTCCGCCTCGCCCACGTAATCAGTCACCTGGCCTGCGCCGACGACCCCGACCATCCGCTGAACGCGCTCCAACGAGACGCTTTCGAAGCAGCGCGGGCATCGTTGCCGACCGCGCCCGGGTCGCTGGCGAACTCGTCCGGCATCTTCCTGGGGCCAAGCTTCCACGCCGACATGGTGCGACCCGGCTGCGCCTTGTACGGCGTCGCGCCGACTTCTGGCCAGCCTAATCCCATGAAGCAAGTTATTCGACTGCAAGGAAAAATCCTGCAAATCCGTGAGATTGACACACACCAGACCGTTGGATATGGTGCCACACATCGCGCGGAAAAACGCACTAAAATCGCCACCGTCGCCGTCGGATATGCCGACGGCTATCTCCGGTATCTCAGCAATCGCGGCAGCGCCCATATCGGCGATTACCGCGTGCCGCTGGTGGGACGCGTATCCATGGATCTGACCACCTTCGATGTGACCGATGTACCGGGCAATCTCGTCCATCCGGGCGCGCTGATCGACCTGATCGACCAAAGCAATACCGTGGACGCGCTTGCGGAGGACGCCGACACCATCGGATACGAAATTCTCACCGGCCTCGGTGCGCGGTATCACCGTGTGTACCGGCGTCGTTAGGGCCGGATCGCCAATGAACATTCTGCAGCCGATTGGCCGGTTCATGCTGGCCTTTCTCGCTACGGCGGGACGGGTGGTTCTGTTCACGGGGACGGCGGTCAGCCATTGCCTCCGGCCACCGTTCTATTTCCGCAGCATGGTCAACCAGATGGTGGAGATCGGCTACTACTCGCTGCCGGTGGTGGGCTTGACGGCGATCTTTGCCGGCATGGTCCTGGCGCTGCAAAGCTACACCGGTTTTGCCCGGTTTTCGGCCGAGGGCGCCATCGCCAATCTGGTGGTCGTTGCAATCACCCGAGAATTGGGACCGGTGCTCGCCGGGCTGATGGTCGCGGGACGGATCGGTGCGTCCATGGCCGCGGAAATCGGCACTATGCGCGTCACCGAGCAACTCGACGCGCTGCCCACGCTCTCCACCAACCCGATGAAGTTCATGGTCGCCCCGCGGCTGATCGCCGGCGTCTTGATGCTGCCGCTTCTGGTCCTCATCGCCGATATCATCGGTGTGTTCGGCGGCTATCTGGTCGCCGTATATAAACTCGGCTTCAATCCCGCGAACTATTTGCAGAGCACCTGGGACTTCGTGCAACCGATGGACGTGATCTCGGGGCTGGTCAAGGCCGCGGTCTTCGGCTTCATCATTACGCTGATGGGATGTTACCATGGGTATACGTCCCGGGGCGGCGCCCAGGGCGTCGGCGCCGCGACCACCAATGCCGTGGTCTCGGCATCGATCCTGATCCTGTGTTTCGACTACATCCTGACCGAGATGTTTTTCGCCATATGACCGACACACCGCCGAAAATCCGCGTCCGCGGCCTGAAAAAAGCATTTGGCGACAAAGTGGTGCTGGACGGCCTCGACCTCGACGTGGGCGTCGGTGAGTCGGTGGTGGTTATCGGCGGCTCCGGAACCGGCAAGTCGGTTCTGCTGAAATGCATTCTCGGCCTGCTCCAACCGGACACCGGGAGCATTGAGATCGACGGCGAGGAAGTGGTCGGCATCGACGCCAACGGGCGCGAACGGATCAACCGCAAGTTCGGCATGCTGTTTCAGGGCGGCGCCCTGTTCGACAGCATTCCGGTGTGGGAGAATGTGGCGTTCGGACTGATCGCCGCCAAGGAAGCCCGCCGCGCCGACGCCAAGAAGATCGCCATCGACAAGCTTGCGGACGTGGGCCTTGGACCGGAAGTGGGGGAACTGTTCCCGGCGGAACTCTCCGGCGGCATGCAAAAACGCGTCGCCCTCGCCCGCGCCATCGCCGCCAACCCCGAGATTATCTTCTTCGACGAACCGACCACCGGTCTCGACCCGATCATGGCCGACGTCATCAATGACCTGATTGTCGAGACAACCCGGGGAATGGGGGCAAGCGGCCTGTCCATTACCCACGATATGGCAAGCGCCCGCAAAATCGCTCATCGCATCGCCATGCTCTACCAAGGCAAAATCATCTGGGCGGGAACCGTCGACGAAATCGATCAGTCCGGTGAACCGCACGTAGACCAGTTCATCAATGGCCGCGCCGAGGGCCCCATCAAGATGGCTGTCCGGGCATAGCGCGCGGTCCC
>CAKZLS010000289.1 GCA_937127205.1 uncultured Rhodospirillales bacterium | reverse complement strand
CCACAGCGTCGCCCCGCTTGTCCAGCTTGGCCCCGACCAGTGGCTGATGGAGCTGTACCACGGCCCGACGCTCGCGTTCAAGGACGTGGCCATGCAGGTGCTGGGCCTGCTCTACGACCACGTGCTCGAAAAGCAGGACCGACGGATCACCATCGTCGGCGCCACATCCGGCGATACCGGTTCGGCGGCCATCGAGGCCTGCCGGGACCGCGATTCCATCGAGATCTTCATCCTTCACCCCGAGGGCCGGGTGTCCGATGTCCAGCGCAAGCAGATGACCACGGTCACCGCTGAAAACGTCCACAACGTCGCCATCGAAGGAACCTTCGACGACTGCCAGGACCTGGTCAAAGCCATGTTTAACGACATCGGCTTTCGCGACCGGTTCAGTCTTGGAGCGGTGAACTCCATCAATTGGGCACGGATCGTCGCCCAGGTGGTCTATTACGTCCATGCGGCCCTCAAGCTGGACGCAACCGACCGAGGCTTGGATTTCGCCGTCCCCACCGGCAATTTCGGCAACGTTTTCGCCGGGTATGCCGCCCGCGAGATGGGACTGCCAATCCGCCGGCTGGTGATCGGCTCCAACCGCAACGACATCCTAACCCGATTCTTTGCGTCGGGCCGCATGGCGATGGGCGACGTCTCGCCCACCCTCAGCCCGAGCATGGACATCCAGGTTTCCAGCAACTTCGAACGGTTTTTGTTCGAGCTTTTCGGCCGCGACGGCAGCGCCGTGAGCGACGCGATGACGCGGTTCCGCGAAGCGGGTGCATTCGACGTGGGCGACGAGCTCTGGCGCCGGTCCCTCGAGGTTTTCGATGCTAAGCGCTACGACGATGACGAGACCAAAGACGTCATCCGAGCGGTATTCGAGGAAACCGGCGAGTTGCTGGATCCTCATTCAGCCATTGGCGTGGCCGCCGCTCGCAACCGCGCGGACAGCGATGGCGTACCCATCGTCGCGCTCGCCACGGCTCATCCGGCTAAGTTTCCGGAGGCGGTGGAGGCGGCAACCGGCATAAGGCCGCCGCTGCCGGCGCGGCTCGCCGATCTGTTGGACCGAACGGAGCATTACGACAACTTGCCGGTGGCGTTATCCGCCATAGAGGACCATATTTCACAAGTACTAACAAAACGGGGTGGATTTTCGTGAGCAACGTTCAAGTTTCGACATTGGCCAATGGGCTGAGGGTGGCGACCGATCCGATGGACGCGGTGGAGACCCTATCCGTGGGGGCCTGGATCGAAACCGGCAGCCGATACGAAAGTCCGAAGATCAACGGGATCTCGCACCTGCTCGAGCATATGGTTTTCAAGGGCACCCGCAAACGCGATGCTCGCGCCATCGCCGAGCAAATCGAAGCCGTGGGCGGCCATCTTAATGCCCATACCTCGCGCGAATATACCGCGTTTTACGCCAAGGTGCTCAAGGAGGACGCGCGGCTCGCCGTCGATATCATCTCCGATATGGTGCAAAACGCCACGCTTGACGCCGATGAGCTCGACCGCGAGCGGACGGTGGTGATGCAGGAAATCATGCAATCCCTCGACACGCCGGACGACGTGGTTTTCGATCGGTTCCAGGAAACGGCGTTTCCCGATCAGTCGCTGGGACGGTCGGTATTGGGTGCCGCCGACCTCATTCGCGATATGCCCCGCGAACAGCTCTGCCGGTACATGGGAGATCGCTATCAGGCCAAACACATGGTCATCTCTGCGGCCGGACGCATCGAGCATCAAACTTTGGTGGATTTGGCCGAGGAGACTTTCTCCGGCTTGCCGAGCGGCAACGATTTCGGCTACGAGCCTGCCCATTATGCTGGCGGCGATTGCCGCGAAGAGCGCGACCTCGAACAGGTGCACGTCATTCTCGGCTTTGAGGGCCTAGGCTACCGGGACCCGGACTTCTATGCGGTTTCCGTGCTGTCCACCCTGTTCGGCGGCGGCATGTCTTCGCGTTTGTTCCAGGAGGTCCGGGAAAAGCGCGGGCTGGTTTATAGCATATACAGTTTTCCCGCCGCCTACGTGGACGGCGGCCTGTTCGGGATTTACGCCGGGACCGGTCAGAAAGAAGTCGCCGAGTTGGTCCCGCTGATCTGCGACGAAATCGCCAAGGTGAGCGCCCATGTCAGCGAGCAGGAAGTGGCGCGGGCACGAGCACAGCTTAAATCCAGCATCCTGATGTCGCTAGAGAGCACCACGTCTCGCTGCGAACAGCTGGCGCGCCAGCTGATGGTATTCGGACGGCCTATGACGGTGCCGGAAATCGTCGAGAAGGTGGAAGCCGTCGATGCGGATAGCGTCACCCGAGTGGCACAGCGGATGCTTGGTAGCCGCCCGACAGTGGCGGCATTGGGGCCGTTGGGTAATTTGGAGCGCTACGACCAAGTTTTGGAACGCTTAGCATAGCGCTTCGAACAGGCGAAAAGCGCGATACTCAGACTTAAGCGTGGCCGGCCGACTCCGAGAGCATACTGGGGTCAATACCGAGCTTGCCCATGGCTCGATCCCATTTCGTGTTCAAATTGGTATCAAAGACCAAACCGTCGTCGGCACCCACATTAAGCCAGCCATTGGCTTTAATTTCCGAATCCAACTGGCCCGGACCCCAGCCCGCATACCCAAGTGCCAGCAAATGCCTCTGCGGCCCATTGCCGGATGCGATGGCCCGGAGGATCTCTACGGTGGCGGTCAACGCCACGCCGTCCGCCACCACCATGGTGCCTTCTTGCAGGTAATCCGGGGAGTGCAGCACAAAGCCGCGGCCCGTTTCAACCGGACCGCCAAAATGGACGTCGACATTCTCCATCGCGGTCGAGGTGTCGATATCCAACTGCTCGAGCAGGTCCGGAAAACTCAAAGCGTCCAGAGCGCGATTGACCACAAGCCCCATGGCGCCCTCGGCATTGTGGGCGCACATGTAGATCACCGTCCGGGCAAACCGCTCATCCTGCATGCCCGGCATCGCCACCAACAGCTGACCGACCAGATAACTGTCATCAAGTGAATTGCCCGACATGCTGTCCTCTATCTAACCTTGTACAATCTTACCATATTCTAGCGGGCCGTTGTAAGGCACAGGTACGGTGTTTGGGCACCAAAACTCAACAGTGAGATGACTGCGTCCACTATCCAGTTGTGATACGCCTCCTGCTCATATTTATTTAGGCCTTGGGCCCCAACAAACCACTTATCGGAGCCACGCTCTGCATCGAGACCGCTACCGGTGGGGTCGGAACATCGTCAATGCGGCAATGAAACATGGACCTTCGCTTGTCAACGCAGAAACCGTCATTATGAATCGCATCGAATCCAAATCTCCATTGAACGGCGTGCTCGGCTGGCTCTGCCTGTCGCTATTTTTTATTACCGCCTCGCCGACGAGCGTATTCGCCGAAACGTCCAATTGGGCCAAGACCGATCATACCGCCGTGCGGCTGATCAGCGCGGCCCGCGCCGTCGGCGACGCAGACACGGTCGCGCTGGGCCTTCAATTCGAGTTGAAAGACGGCTGGAAAATCTACTGGCGCTCGCCCGGCGACGCCGGCTTTCCGCCCCGCATCGACTGGTCAGGGTCCACCAACCTAGCGGGCGCTCGGATCTCGTGGCCCGCGCCAGTCCGGTTTTCGGTGCTCGACCTCGAGACCGTGGGCTACAAGCACGAAGTGGTGCTACCGATCACGGCGCTGTTGCAGCGGCCCGGCGAGGCCCTGCAATTGCACGCCACGGTGGACTATCTGGCATGTTCCGATATCTGCGTTCCCTACACCGCCGATCTGACTATGAAGGTACCCGCCGGTCCGGCCAACGCCGGAGAGTTCACCCATCTCGTCAGCCGATATAATAGTCAGGTGCCGCAGAGGACCGCCGCCCAAGGTGTCGATATCGACGGCCTGACGGTTTTGCCCGGCCAGCCGGCGACGACGGTTCGCTTGACCGCCACGTCGACCCAGCCGTTCTCGAAACCCGACGCGTTCCTGGAAGGCCCCGCCGAATTGGCCTTCGGCGCGCCCACCGTCACCTTGGGAAACGGTGGCCTCACGGCGACCCTGGACATGGTGGTCTTCGGCACCGAATCGCTGGATATGCCGGTGGCCGGGACAGAGATCACCGCCACCTTGGTGGATGGAGACCGGAGTGTGGAACGTCGGCTCACCCTATCGCCTCCATCCGCGCCCCAGACCACCGTTAGCGAACCGCCCTCGTCCCACTCACCGGTTGCCGTTCCCCCGCAGAGGTCGTTTCTGATGATCCTGGGTCTCGGCTTGCTCGGAGGACTGATCCTCAACCTGATGCCGTGCGTGTTGCCGGTCCTCTCCATCAAGCTGCTGGGTGTCGTCAGCCATGGGGGTGGCGATCCGCGGTCGGTCAGATTGAGTTTCATCGCGTCGGCGCTCGGCATCCTGTTCTCCTTCATGGTCCTGGCGGCGGTGCTGGCGGCCATGAAAACGCTGGGCGGGTCGGTGAATTGGGGCATTCAGTTTCAGCAGCCATGGTTTCTGATCGTCATGATCCTGGTGATGACGGTCTTCACCTGCAATCTCTGGGGGTTTCTTGACATCCGCCTGCCCAAGTTCGTCGCCGACGCGGGCGTCCGATCGGGACGCGTTGACGGGCTCGGCGGCCACTTCTTGACCGGAGCGCTGGCGACCCTGCTGGCCACGCCGTGTTCCGCTCCGTTCCTCGGAACCGCCATCGGCTTCGCGCTGGCCCGCGGCGCCACCGATATATTCGCCGTCTTCGCCGCGCTGGGGCTGGGCCTCGCAGCGCCTTATCTGGCGGTCGCGGCGTTTCCCCGCCTCGCCACCATGCTGCCCCGTCCCGGCCGCTGGATGACCGTTCTACGGTACATCCTTGGTGCCGCCCTGGCGGCGACCGGCGCCTGGCTATTGACCGTGTTGGCGGTGGAGGTGGGTGATACCGGCGCGCTTATCATCGGCATGGTGGCGCTGTCCATGGCCCTGGCCATCTGTCTGGCCGCCGGCGCCGAAGGTCCGCTCAACCGATCCGGCGTCGTTGTCGCGGCCGCATTGGCGGTCGGCGCGTTGCTGATGCCGGTTCGCGCGCACGACAAGCCCGCCGTCATGCCGGAAGGCGCCTGGACGGTTTTCGACGAGGCCGCCATTCCCGGGCTGGTGGCCGAAGGCCGGGTGGTGTTCGTCAATGTCACCGCGGAATGGTGCATTACCTGCCAAGCCAACCAAACGCTCGTCTTGTCCAAAGATCAGGTTCGCCACGTTCTTGGCTCGGACACCGTGGTCGCCATGCGTGGCGATTGGACGCGGCCGGATCCGGCGATCGCGAACTATCTCGCCAGCTTCGGGCGGTACGGAATTCCCTTCGATGCCGTGTACGGGCCCGGCCTGCCCGATGGCGAAGCTTTGCCGGAGTTGCTGACTACCGATGCCGTTCTCGGAACCATCGAGCGCGCCGCCGATGCCCGTCAACAGTCGTTGGACCCGTAACGGAAAGATTTTGAATTCTCGGCTCTGTCCACTATGTCTCATGGCAGTGGGCACTCATGCCCACACCAATGTTCACGCTGAACGGGGGAAAACAATGACAATCAAAGTGGGAGACAAGATCCCATCGGTTACTCTGATGAAGATGGGCCCCGACGGCCCACAAGCCATCAGTAGCGACGACATTTTTGCCGGCAAGAAAGTAGCGTTCTTTGGCGTTCCGGGGGCTTTTACCCCCACATGTTCGGCAAAGCACGTTCCGGGATTCGTCGCCAATGCCGATGCGCTGAAGTCGAAGGGCGTCGATTCCATCGTTTGCACGTCCGTCAACGACGTTTTCGTCATGGGCGCCTGGGCGAAAGACCAAAATGCCGGCGATGCGGTGCAAATGGTTGCCGACGGCGATGCGGCTTTCACCAAGGCGGCGGGCTTGGAGTTGGACCTTACCGGTAAGGGGCTCGGGCTGCGCAACGAGCGGTTCTCGATGATCGTCGAGGATGGCGTGGTCAAATCCTTGAATATCGATCCCGCAGGCGCATTCGAAAAGACCAGCGCCGAGGAACTGCTCAAGCAGCTGTAACGCTGTAACAGCAAGAAGGTACGTAAACGCAGGAAGGGCCCGTCCGGGCCCTTCTTCTTTTCTATTTTTTTAACAATCGCCGCGCGGCGCCCTCGGGGCGGTTCCCGCCGACAGCCGCTAGTTCAGGCGCATTTCCCTGCCATCCACCATATCGATCAAAGAGGGGCCAGCCGCGTTTGCGACCTCTTCGGCACCGGCCTTGCCGGTCACATACGGCTTGAAAGCCATGTCCTGAATCAAGATGTGATGCCGCAACCACGCCGACAGATAGTCGCGCAACTCCTTGGCCATCTGCGGATCGCCGGTGCCCCTGAAACGCTTGCGGAGGCTCTCCACATACCGGGTGAAGCCTTGATGCTCGGAGTGATGGAAGGCGCGCCCCGGGAATTTGCACGCGGCCAAGACCCGCTCCTCCCGGGCAAAATGGTGCCGCCCATACACCAGGAGGGTATCGAGAACCGTATCGATCATTCGCTGCGAGTCGTCCTGATCCCGGATGTCATGGAGCAAATCAATAATTCTGATCAGACATTTATGATCCGAGTCGATTGCGGCGATGCCGACACTCATTTCCTCTGACCATTGAAAACACGACATTTTTCCGAACCTCGCTACCGCCGAACCGATCGCCAGCGGGAAGTGACTCTTCCAATAGTGTAGCACAGCGACAGGGCTAATAACCACGAAAAATGTATTGCTAATTGGAGATCGCTGATTGTTCGCCGCCATGCGGATGGTTCACCCTATTGGTTTTAAAGGATCTTCCGAGACGAGAGCCTCACGCACGCGTTCACCGACTAAACTGCCGCGCCGCTTCTCCGGCCAAACGGTCCGCATGCTCGTTTCCCGGGTGTCCGGCGTGACCTTTGACCCAGTGCCATTCGACGCTGTGCCGGGTAATGGCCTGTTCCAATTGCTGCCACAGGTCCACGTTCTTCACCGGTTTCTTGCCGGCGGTCTTCCACCCGTTGCGTTTCCAGTTGTGGATCCATTTGGTGATCCCGTCGCGCACATAGGTGCTGTCGGTATGGATGCGCACCGTCGAACGCTTCTTCAGCGCGGCCAGCCCCTTGATGGCAGCGGTCAGTTCCATGCGATTGTTGGTGGTATCGCCTTCGCCGCCACTCAGTTCCTTCTCGATACCCCGCCACTTCAACACGACACCCCAGCCGCCGGGACCGGGATTGCCGAGGCACGCGCCATCGGAATAGAGATCGATACTGCCGTCGTCGTCTTTGCTGTCGGTCGCCGCCATCATCACAGTGCCATCATCACAGTCCATAACCGGCGAAGCTGCGCACGCCCCGGTGAAAGCGCATCTTGCGGATATATTCCAGGGGGTTCTTCGGCGTGACCAGGGCGTCCGAGGGCGTGTTCAGCCAATCGTAGAGCCGGGTCAGAAGGAACCGCATGGCGGCGCCTCGCGCAAGCACCGGCAGGCTATCGAGTTCGACCGGGGACAGCGGTCTTACCGCGTGGTAAGCGTTCACCAGGCGACGCGCCTTGGTGATATTGAAGCTGCTATCCGGTTCGAAGCACCACGCGTTCAGACATACGGCGAGATCGTAGGCGAAATAATCGCTGCACGCGAAGTAGAAGTCGATGATGCCGGATAGTCGGTCACCGTCGAAAAAAACATTGTCGGGAAAGAGATCGGCGTGAATGACCCCGGCCGGCAGGGTGTCCGGCCATTCCCTCTCCAGCGCCGCGAGCTCGTCGTCCAGCTCCGCCGCCAGGTCGGCCGCAATGCCCTCGCCCGATGCCATCGCGGCGGCGAACAGCGGGCGCCACCCGGCCACCGACAAGTCGTTTGCCCGGTTCATGGGAAAATCGGCGCAGGCCACATGCATGTGCGCCATCGCTTCTCCGAGAGCGGCGCAATGCGTCAGCGTCGGCTGCCGGGGCCACATGCCTTTGAGGAACGTCACGATCACCGCCGCGCGGCCGGCAAGGGTCCGCAGCGCCACGCCGTCGCGGTCGTGCACCGGCGTCGGACAGAGGATCCCGCGCTCGGCCAAGTGCTCCATGAGGCCGAGGAAGAACGGCAAATCCTCTACCCTCACCCGCTTTTCGTAGAGCGTGAGGATAAACGTGCCGGTGTCGGTAACCAGCATGTAATTGGTATTCTCGATGCCCTCGGCGATACCCTTGCAGGCAACAACCTGGCCGATGTCATATTCCGCCACAAAGTGCGCGACTTCCTCATCGGTAATTTCAGTGTAAACGGCCATTGGTCATACTGATTCTGGTGAACGCCTCAACCATAGGCTTTGAGGCGCATTCCGCAAGTACCCCCGCAACTTAGAGACCTGTCTCCCCGCCGACGGAACCCGCTTGTTCTGGCACGCGCCGTCATTTACAGTTTCGCACTCATGCGATGACATCCCGCCACGTCTCAAGTAAAAGAAAGATCGACCATGACTGACGCCGTCAGCCCTCAAAAATCTCCCTATGCCGTTCCGGTCGAGGCCGGACGCAAGTATGCTTGGTGCGCGTGCGGACGCAGCGCCACCCAGCCGTATTGCGACGGGAGTCACAAGGACACCGGTATAGACCCCGTCGTGTTCAAAGCAAAAAAGACGGACACCGTCTATCTGTGTGGATGTAAACATACGGCAACCCCCCCCTTCTGCGACGGCAGCCACCAATCGCTGTGAGCAACACCGGAATCAACCTTCGCGGCGCGATTTGCACGGGACTGCTGGCGGTGTCGGTGCTGGCCATGGCGGGGTGCAGCTCCAGCGAGGAGCCCCCACCCGGTCAGGTGTGTCCACGCATATCGGTGTTGGGTGATGCCGACAGGCTGACCAAGTTCGTCCCGGGACCGGGCAAGGATCTCACCGACGTCGATTACGAGGTGACGATTATCGATATCCGGTTCGGTTGCGAGTATACCGAAGACGAGAACGACAGTCCGATCCTGTCGGTAGCCCTCGCGCCGGTGTTCGAGGCCAATCGCGGGCCGGCCAACAGCGATCGCCAGGCGCAGTTCAACTACTTCGTCGCCATCGCGGATCCGCAACGAGCCATCCTCAACAAGCAAGACTTTAATCTGCCGGTGAATTTTCCGGGCAACCGGTCGCGTGTAACGGTCTCTCCCAACGACCCGCCGGTGAGCGTTGACATCCCGCCTGTGGCGGGGCGCGCCGGACCGGATTATCATATATTCGTCGGCCTGCAGCTGACGCCGGAAGAGCTTGAGTACAACCGCCGACGTCGCGGCGCGATACAATAGCATCCGCGGCATCATTGACGTCCGGACCCGACTCGATACACTGCGCGCCGCGGTCGGGCCGTTGAAACGTATGAGCCCGTGAGGCGTACGAGAGAGCCTAGAGAAAGCTCAGCGTTTCATCGCAAATGAAACATAACAAATCCTGCTGGAGGTTTTAATGCGACACCCAGCAGATTTGGGGAGGATCAAGTGACTGACGCTTCCAGCCAGCCTCTAATTCAAACGCCGCTTCACGCCCTGCACCGCCGGCACGGCGCGAAGCTTGTTCCTTTTGCCGGTTATGAGATGCCGCTTCAGTACACCGGAATCATCGCCGAACACCTCCATACCCGTGACCAGGCCTCCTTGTTCGATGTGTCGCACATGGGCCAGGCTTTTATTCGCGGGGAAGACGCGGCGGCGTCTCTGGAGAAGCTCGTCGTCGGCGACCTTCAGGGCCTATCGGCCGGGAGCGTGCGCTATACGCTTTTGACCAATGAAGAGGGCGGCATCATCGACGACCTTATGGTCATCCAGGGCGGCTACTACCTCGTATTGGTTGTCAACGCGTCCCGCAAGGAAGTGGATTTTGCCCATATACGCGAGCATCTGGCCCCAGACTACGATTTGGAAATTTGGGATGATCGCGCGTTGCTAGCGTTACAAGGACCGATGGCGGCAGCGATTATGGCTCGGTTAGCGCCGGCAAGTCGGCACATGATGTTCATGAGTATGGAAAATCTAAAAATTGACGATATCCGGTGCGGTGTGACCCGCTCCGGTTATACCGGCGAAGACGGCTACGAGAT
>CAKZLS010000288.1 GCA_937127205.1 uncultured Rhodospirillales bacterium | reverse complement strand
AAGCCGCATTGGCTTCGCAGGCGAAGCGGCGCGACGAGCGGCTGTTCCGGATCGATGTCACGGCGCGTCCCGGTCGTTTGAGGCTGCTGCGAACGCTGGTCTCGGAGGTCGCCACCAACAACGGCTGCAACGAGGACGTCGTTCGCGATTTGACGCTTGCGGTCGACGAAGCCTGTCAGAACGTCATCCGCCATGCCTATGGCGGCGATGAGACGGGAAGAATGGTCCTGGAGGCGCGGATGCGGGCGGGGTGCCTCGTGTTTTATCTGCGGGATTTCGCGCCGCCCGTGGATCCAAGCCAGGTCTGCCCGCGCGACTTGGAAGACGTCCGCCCTGGCGGACTTGGCACCCATCTTATGCAGACAATTTTGGACGAGGTCGAGTTTATGCCTCCGCCTGAAGACGGGGGAAATATTTTGAAAATGGTAAAGCGGATTTCGTGAGAACATGCCATGAAGCACAGAATTGGAGAAAAACGCGGATGCATTGTCGTATCGCTGGAGGGAGATATCGATCTTGAGGGATCGCCGGCCGCACGCCAAATTCTGCTTGATGCCGTGCAGCGGAGACAACCGGTGTATGTGGATCTCTCCGGAGTCAGCTATATCGACAGTTCCGGGATCGCGTCGTTGGTGGAGGCGCTGCAGCGCGCCCGTCAGGGCGGAACCGGTTTCGCCTTGACGTCGGTAAGCGACGCGGCACGCCGGGTTCTGGAACTGGCCCGGCTGGACCGGGTGTTCACCATCCACGCCAGCCTGGACGATGCACTGTCCGAGGCCGACTGAGCTTTCGGAGCAAATCCCATGGCATCCGCCCCCGTTCGATCGCCCGTGTTGCAGGTATTTGACCGGTTCGGACGTGCCGCCGTCGGCGCGGTCGAGCAGCTTGGCCGCGGCGCCGGACTGGTAGTGGAGAGCATTTACTGGCTGATATTCGGTCCGAGCCGCCGTCAGCCGGTGCGCCCGCGCGCGGTTTTTGCCCAAATGATGGAGATCGGTATCAAGGCGGTCCCCATCGTCGGTGTCATGGCGGCGACCATCGGCGTCATGCTGGCGATCCAGGGCATCTACACGCTTAGGATTTTCGGCGCGGAATCGCGTGTCACTCTCGGCATCGCCCTGTCCATCACCCGGGAGTTCGCGCCGCTCATTACCGGTATCCTTGTCGCCGGCCGATCGGGATCCGCGCTGGCGGCCCGCATCGGGACCATGAAGACCAACCAGGAACTGGACGCGCTCAGTGTAATGGGGATCAATCCGGTCCGCTTTCTGGTCGTTCCTCCCCTAATCGCTTGCCTCATCATGGTACCGGCGCTGACTGTGTTCAGCGATATTGTCGGTCTGGCGGCGGCCGGCCTTTACGTGGGCTTGGAACTCGGCATGAGTATGGCCGCCTACGGCAACGAGCTGGTCGCCGTGCTCAACGCGAGAGACGTTCTCCATGGGATCGGCAAGAGTGTCATCTTCGCGGTGCTGATTGCCGTCATCGGCGTTCTCAACGGCGCCGCCGTGACCGGCGGAGCGGAGGGCGTGGGCCGATACACAACCAGGGCAGTCGTGCAATCCATCGCGGCCATCGTCATTACCGACATGCTGTTCGTCTTCGTGGTGACGCGTTGACCATCATGCACACCGACGCAACGAACACCGATGACGCGGCGCCCGCTAATGAAACGGTGATCTCGGTCCGCGAATTGGTGACGCATTATGGGCCGCGGCCGATCCTAAAGAGTGTCGAGCTGGATGTGCGCGACGGCGAGATCCTGGTCATCATGGGGGGAAGCGGATCCGGAAAGAGCACTTTATTGCGTCATATGCTGGGGCTCGAAGCGCCCACTTCCGGCACCATCCGTATCCTCGAGACCGACATCACCGCCGGCGATGCAAGGGCGCTGGCGGAGCTCCGGCGGAGGATCGGCGTCGCCTTCCAGAGCGGCGCGCTGTTCAGTTCCATGACCGTTGTCGAGAATATCGTGCTGCCATTGGTGGAACACACGGATCTGGACCCCGTGACCATGAAAATCATGGCGCGTCTGAAGCTGGAGGTGGTGGGCTTGGCCGGCTTCGAGGAGCTGCGGCCATCCGAGCTCTCGGGTGGCATGATCAAGCGCGCGGCGTTCGCCCGGGCCATCATCATGGATCCGAAGATTCTGTTCTGCGACGAACCGTCGGCGGGTCTCGATCCGGCGGTGGCGTCCGCCATCGACGACCTGATCCTCGACCTGCGCGCCGCCATGGGCATGACGGTTGTGGTCGTAACCCATGAGCTGGAGAGCGCATTCAAGATTGCCGATCGCATCGCGGTGCTTGATAACGGTCAAATTCTGTTCGTCGGCACCGTGGAGGAGGTTCGCGGCCACCCGAGCGAACGGATTCAGAACCTGCTCAACCGCCGCCCGGAGGATGACACCATCGACCCCGATGCCTACCTGGATCGACTCACTCGAGAGTATGGTCCGCACCCCGACGAAAGGCGGCGATAAATGAACGGAGGCAAGCTCAACTACGTGGTGGTGGGTACGTTTGTCCTGGCGATGCTTGTTGCCCTGGTGGTTTCGCTGGCGGTGTTGATGGGGCGTACCGGAGCCACCGACGATTATTACGCCCACTACGGCAATGTCACGGGCGTGAAGTTCGGAACTCAGGTTCTCTATGAGGGCTACCCCATCGGTCAGGTGGAAAAGGTGACGCCGGAGTCGGTGGAGGGCGGTATGCGTTTCCGCGTGGACTTCGCCGTCGAACAAGGGTGGCGAATACCCGACGACAGCGTGGCGGCGATCCAGTCGCCGAGATTGTTGGCGGCGGTGATCATCAATATTACGGCCGGAGACAGCACCGAAGCCCTAGCGCCCGGAAACCAAGTTCCGAGCCGCGAAGGCGCCGATGTGTTTTCGGCGGTATCCTCGCTCGCCGCCCAGGTGGGATCGCTGACCAAGGACGGGATCGAACCGCTTCTGGCCACCATCGAGCAGACCGTCGGGACGGCCCGCGATGTGTTGAGTGAGGACGTGAGGCCGCTGACCCGCAATCTGGCGGCGCTCGCCGCGTCGATGAATGCCCGGTTGCCGGCGATCATCGACAAGGTCGATCTTTTCGCCGACACCATGAACGCCACGGCAAGCGATGTGCAAGCGCTGGTAGGCCCGGAAAACCGCGGAAAGGTGGAGGCACTGATCGGCAATCTCAATCGGTCGGC
>CAKZLS010000287.1 GCA_937127205.1 uncultured Rhodospirillales bacterium | reverse complement strand
AAACGGTGGGCGACGATGACGGCAAGCACGATAACCGCAATCAACAGCGCCACGATGGCGGCGACCACCAAATTGATACGGGGCATATTGATACGGGGCATGTTGATGTGGGGCCGGTCGATACGCTCTGCCGCTTCGCTCGGGTGCATGTCATTCATCCAGGTTACGTCCCTCGGGCTCTACCGTCGCCTTCGCCAGAGAAGCCGATCGATGCGGCATGCTACCCCATAGAGTGTTAGCACATTATAAATCCCGGTATGCGAGAAAGTGGTATGGCTTACCTAGTCCCGAAAATCCGGAAGAAATCGGCGGCGAGTTATTGGATGCCGATCGTCAGGACACTGATGTTCAGCGCATCGATGGCGGTGATCCAGGTTTTGCCACTTCAAGCGGGGGCAAACGAGGGATCGAGTCCGAGTTTTTTCAACAGCGTCGAAATCCGGTCGGACGACCTGAAGCCTTTCCGCAAATGGCGATCCGCTTTAGAGCGGTATTCCAAGGAGGAGGCCAGCAAGGCGGTGCGCGATTGCGTCTCGGGCTTGTTCAATATCTGTCACTACGAGGAACTCGCCGACTTTCTCGACGACAAGCGTGACGATGATAAGTGGGACCAGCTCGTCGCGGTGAACCACTATATGAACACCCGCCGGTACATAACCGACCCGCGGAACTGGGGGGTCAAGGACTATTGGGCCACCCTCGGAGAGTTCATGGAGAAGTTCGGCGATTGCGAGGACTACGCCATTGCCAAGTATCTTGCGTTAAAGCGGCTGGGGTGGACCGATGATCAGCTGCGCCTGGCTGCGGTCAAGGATCTCAACCTCAAGGTCGGGCACGCCGTGTTGATTGTCTACCATCAGGGAAAGACCTGGGTGCTCGACAACCAGATCAGACGGATTGTCGCCACCGACAGCATTCGTCATTACCGGCCGGTCTTTTCCATCAATGAAACGTTCTGGTGGCGCCACCGAAGTTGATGGGTTGCCGCGCATAGTGCGATCATCGTCATCCATCGACCGTTTTCATCATCATGTTGCACGATTAAGTACCTACAGATTGCAGCTCATGCGCGCTTATGCGTAGCATCGCGTTCGCTTACCACCATTATGATGGATAAATCCCAAATTTCACTGAAAAGGTTGTTTCGGCAAAGAAGCGTTTACATCTTTTGGTAGTAAAAGTTGCGCAAAAACTAAATATGCCGAATTTTGATTTCAAGGTGTAATTAAAAATAACGGCTATTTGAGTGCCGAATGCTTGTCCATACTTGCGAAACAGTATCCGTCCACCTAGTATCCGAATTGGGAGAGAAGACTAATGGGAGGACGGTGTGGGCACAGGCAAAAAAGCGAAGCTGTCTGGGGAAATGCTGGCAATTTGCGCCAGGGTTGTACTCGCGGGAGGGGTCTTGTGCTCTATTTCCGCGCAGTCAGCCAAAGCGGCGGAGCTTTCTCGCCAAAGCTTTTGGAACAGTCGGGAAATTGCGTCAACCAACCTGAGTCCTTTTTGGAAGTGGCGCGCGGTGCTGAAACGTTATTCTCAAGAAATGGCGCGAAACAGCGGACAGCATTGCGCATCTTCATTGTTCGGCGATTGCCCGTATGAAGACTGGCGCCGCTTCCTGGCCGAAATGGAAAATAATGACCGATGGAGCCAGCTTGTCGCGGTCAATAGTTTCGTGAATGCCCGCACCTATCGGACCGATGAACGAAATTGGGGCGTCAGGGACTATTGGGCGACGCCAGGGGAGTTCATGGCGCGCTCGGGAGACTGCGAAGATTATGCCATTGCCAAGTATCTCTCCCTGAAAGAGCTTGGCTGGCGCGAGCGCGATCTTCGCATCGTCGTCGTCCGGGATTCAAAATTGCGGGCCGCCCATGCCGTGCTCGTGGTCACGTATGGCGAGCGGAGATGGGTGCTCGACAATCAAAACACGCGCGTGGATGAAACGTCGGTAGTCCGGCATTACCAACCGGTATTCTCCATCAACGAGACGTCTTGGTGGCACCACCAGCCCGATAACGCGCGCGGCGAGGGGCGTCAACCAGGCGCTTTATCGAACACCACGAAACTGGATGCAACACCGGCCGCTGCCGAGGATCGATAGAAACAACTCTCCGCCAGCCGCTTGCCGAGGCGTGCTTGGGGAGGGAACGGCCGGTTGGTCTTCACTTCGATACGAAAATTTAGAACTCTACTGAGCGTTCCCTGCAGCGACCGCGGCGTCGATGACCGCCGCACCGATTTCCGGTTGAAACTGATCCCAGATGGGTGTCATGGCGTCGCGCCAAAGCTGGACATCACTCGGTGACGGTTCAAGGATCTCGACACCCTCTGCTGCCGCTACTTTCTGGCGGTCGCTTTCGGATTGCTCTGCCGCCATCCGGTTCACCTCTTCCGTTACCTCGGCGAGGATCGCGGTGAGTTCGGAGCGGATGTCGTCGGGGAGATCTTCCCAGAAATCCTGGCTGGTGATGACCATGTAGCCCTGGAAGCTGTGGTCCAGCTCGGTGAAGTTCTTGTGCAGAGCGTGGATGTCACGCGAATAGATGTTGGACCAGGAATTTTCCTGTCCATCGACGACTCCCGTCCGGATGGCGTCATAGACTTGGCTGAAGGGCATCGGGACGGCGACAACACCGAGTTCCGTGTACTGCTGCTGGATCACGGTGGAAGGCTCGATGCGAAATACCAAGCCGTCGGCGTCGGGCGGGACACGGAGCGGCTTGTTGGCGGAAATGGCACGCATGCCATTGTCCCAATAGGCAAGACCCTCGATGCCCACCGGCAGCATCGTCTGAAGCAGTTGTTGCCCGATGTCACTGTGTTGAAACCGGTGAACGTGGTCCACATCATCGAACAGGAACGGAAGGTCGAAAACTTCCAACGCCGGCGCGTAGCCCCTGAACTTGGAGAGCGAGGGCGCGGCCATTTCCACATCGCCGAACAGCAGCGCCATGAAAACTTCGTTATCGTTGAACTTGAGGGAGCGCGGGTAAATCTCAACCTTGACCCGGCCGGCGAGCCGCTCATTGACCTTCTGCTTGAACATTTCCGCACCCTTGCCCTTGGGTGTGTTCTCTCCGACCACATGGGAGAATCGGATGAGTATGGGCTCGTCGGCGTGCACCGATGTTATTGAAACTGCAAGCAGGCAAAGAACACCGAGCAGAGTTCGACCAATCGGCATGCGTTTTATCCCCTCCGGAACTCCCGTTTCTCCGGCTAACTTGCACCGTTTAGGGCCGGATTCAGGAGCTCTTGTTATTATAGTTGATGGGGAGTCCTCTCGGACTCCCCAACGCTAGTTGTATCCCTTGAGATGATCGATCAGTTCCGGGAGGAACAGAGATATCTGCGGGATATAGGTGATCAAAATCAGGAAGAATAGCAGCACGCACAGCCACGGCAGGGCTGCTTTCACGGCCCAGACGATGCCGTGCCCGGTTATTCCCGCGAGCACGAATAGATTGAGCCCAACCGGTGGCGTGATCATCCCGATTTCCATGTTCACCACCATGATGATCCCGAGGTGAATGGGATCGATGCCGAGCTGCATGGCGATGGGGAACAGGATCGGCGCCATGATCAGCAAGATCGCCGAAGGCTCCATGAAGTTGCCAGCCATGAGCAGCAGAATGTTGACGATGATCAGGAAGCCCCAAGCCGGCAGGCCCCAACCGACGATGGCCTCGGCGATGTGATGGGGGATCCGTTCGGTCGTCAGCACATGCGCGAACAAGAACGCGTTGGCGATGATGAACAGCAGCATGATCGCCACCTTGGACGCGTCCAGCACCACTTTGCGGATCTCGGGATCCGGCACGCACTTAGGCAAGGCAATGGCGATCTGGCCAAAATTGCGGGCCAGCATCCGGCCCGTGGACTCGCCTTCATGCCGCCACGGATCACCCTTCAGCGGTCCCATATCGCGGTAGCCGAACACGGCGACGCCAAAGGCATAGACGGCCGAAACCGCAGCCGCCTCGGTGGGGCTGGCGATACCGCCATAGATGGCGCCGAGCACCAGGACAATCAGCATGATCCCGCCGGTCGCGCTCCAGGCGGCCCCCCCGATTTCCCGGAACCCCGCCCAGGGTTGCGCCGGTAGGTTCTTGGCGCGGGCCACGAAGTAAATCACGATCATCAGCATGGTGCCCATCATGATGCCGGGAACGAACCCGGCCATGAACATGCGGGCGGCGGAAACTTCTGTAGCCGCCGAATACACCAGCATGACGATGCTCGGAGGAATGAGGATACCCAGTGTGCCCGCGTTGGCGATAACGCCGGCCGCCATATTCTCCGGATAGCCGGCCTTGACCATGCCGACGATGACGATGGAGCCGATGGCGGCAACGGTGGCCGGCGAAGAGCCGGAGACCGCCGCGAACAACATACAGGCCACCACCGATGCCATCGCCAAACCGCCGCGAATGTGACCGACGATGGAAATGGCGAAGCGGATCAACCGCCGTGCCACGCCGCCGGTCGACAGAAAGGCCGAGGACAAGATGAAAAACGGAATGGCGAGCAAGGTGTAATGCTCGGAAACGGCCTCAAACAGCTTCAGCGAGATGGAAGCCACCGAGTCGTCGGAAAACATCAAAATGGTGGCGATGCTCGAGAAGCCCAGCGCGACGGCGATGGGCATGCCCATGAACATGCACCCGAATAACAGAATGAAGAGGGCGGCGGTGGTCATCTCTTGGTCTCCCCGGCCGCCGCAGCTGCCTGTTCGGCTTTATGTTCTTTAAGGGCATCCTTGGCTTCGTCGGTGAGACCAAAGCCTTCTTGCTCTCCTTTGATCACTCTCCAGCCAATCTGAAGAAATCGAAACGCCAGAAGTACGAAACCAATCAACAAAATAGAATGTGCGATGTATTTCGGGATCGGCAGATCCTCGAGTTCAATATCAATCATATGAACTTTGGCGAGGTAAACCCACGCACCATCGATGAATAGTCCGCAATAGACTAGACACAACACGAGGGCCAAGAGGGTCACAATCCGCCGACCCTTCGATGGTAACAGATTGACCACCGCGTCGACGCCGATATGAGAGCCGACCTTGACGCCGTAGGAGGCGCCAAACAGCACCAGCCAGGCAGACAAATGCAGTGTCAGTTCTTCGACCCACAGAAATCCGATGCCGAAGACGTAACGGAGTACGACCTCGAAAAACACCAGGAGGGTCATGGTAACGAGGAGGAGGGAAATGAATCCCTCCTCCAAGCTATTCATAACGCGAGCCAGCATGATGATCTGTTCGTTCTATGTCAGTTTCAGAAAGTGGCTTAGCTGGACGCGTTCGAAGCCGTCGCGGCGTCGATATTTTCCTTGCCGATATCGTCCTCGAACTTCTTCCACACGGGCTTCATCGCCTCAACCCATTTCTTCCGCTCTTCCGGGGTAAGTTCGATTATCTCTGTGCGGCCGGAATCGGCAATCAACTTCTTGTCGCTTTCCGCCTTGTCGAGAGCGACCTTGTTGCCGAAGGCAACGGCCTCGTCGAGGGCTTTCTTGACTTCCGGGCGAACATCGTCGGGAAGACTGTTCCAGAATTCGCTCGAGGTGATCACCAAGTAGTCAAGGAGACCGTGATCGGTGTGGGTGATGTAGGGCTGCACCTCGAAGAACTTCTTTGAGTAGATGTTCGACCAAGTGTTCTCCTGACCGTCGATCGCTTTCGTTTGAAGCAGCGTAAACACTTCCGAGAAGGGCTTCTTCACCGGGAGCGCGTCAACCGCTTCGAACTGCTCGGCGAGCACGTCGGAGGTCATGATCCGGAACTTCAGGCCATCGACATCGGCCGGAACCCGGATGGGCTTGCTGGCCGACAGCTGCTTCATGCCATTGTGGAGGTAGCCTAGGCCGAGAATGCCCTTGTCTTCCATGGACGTGAGCATCTTCTGACCGGCCGGCCCCTGCTGGAAACGGTCCACCGCCTCGATGTTATCAAATAAGAACGGCAGATCATAAATCTGCAGCTCCGGCGTATATTTTTGGAACTTCGAGAGCGCCGGTGCGGCGATCTGAACGTCTCCGAGCAGCATGGCTTCGATGACTTTGTTGTCACCGTAAAGTTGTGCGTTGGGATACACTTCGACAACGACTTTGCCGCCCAAGCGTTCTGCCACTAAATCCTTGAATTTATTCGCCGCCTGGCCCTTCGGCGTGTTTTCGGCGACGACGTGCGAGAATTTTATGACGATTGGATCATCGGCATTCGCAATCGGTGCCACAAGCGTCATTGCGGCAAGTACAAGCCCGCTTAAGATGATACGCATCCGTATCCTCCCTCTATTAGTTTATGGAAGCCGGAAGCTCCCTGGACATTTCGCTCGATTCAACGAGTCATTCGATTTTGTCCGGGAGCCAAAGCCCCAGACGATCAGCCTTCACGTTGTGTTTACATGCAAACTTTCAGCTTTGGAAGCAACGAATGCTCAAATGTGGGGAATATCGGGTAACAACAGAATAAGGGATGGGAAATAGGGGGCCAAATGTCTTCAGTCGTTCCCCGATTGGGGCTGTGACATAGGATGGGTCTCGACACCCATTTTCTTTGTCTGGTTGAATTACCGATTTTGAATTGATGCCGGTGGTTCACGCGCAGGCACTATATGCGCCTGCATTGTACTGCGATCGGATCTGAATACTGTTGCGCGTGTGCGCGATAAGATAAGGTTCGAGGAACAACAACGGCACCATAAAAAAGATCAAACGAAACAGAGAGGCATTCATGCCAGACGATTTACGCGATAGTGCTCTCGAGTACCATCGACTGTCACCGCCCGGAAAGCTTGCGGTGGTCGCCACCAAGCCGCTGGCCACTCAGCGCGATCTCGCTCTTGCATATTCGCCAGGCGTGGCGGACGCGTGCCGCGTCATCGCGGATGATCCGCTTGAGGCGGCCACGGTCACCGCGCGCGGCAATCTCATCGCGGTGATCAGCAATGGCACCGCCGTTCTCGGGCTCGGAGCGATCGGTCCGCTGGCCTCCAAGCCGGTGATGGAAGGGAAGGCGGTTCTTTTCAAGAAGTTCTCAGGCATCGATGTCTTCGATATCGAGGTGGACGAGACGGACCCGGCCAAATTCGTTGATATCGTTGCCAGCCTGGAACCCACCTTCGGCGGAATCAATCTGGAGGACATCAAGGCGCCCGAATGTTTCGAGATCGAGGACGCGCTGCGGGCGCGCATGAAGATCCCGGTTTTTCACGACGATCAGCACGGCACGGCGATCATCGTCACCGCCGCGATCATCAACGGCCTCCGAGTGGTCGGAAAGGACATTGCCGAAGTCAAGTTGGTGGCGTCCGGGGCCGGGGCCGCCGCGCTTGCCTGTCTCGATCTGCTGGTCAGCGTGGGCTTGCCGATTGACAATATTTGGGTCTCGGACATCGCCGGTGTCGTTCACCACGGGCGAACCGAATTGATGGATCCCAGGAAGCAAACCTATGCCAAACACACCGAACACCGGTCACTCGCAGATGTTATCGAGGGAGCCGATATTTTCCTCGGGCTTTCCGCTCCTGGGGTTCTGAAGCCGGAGATGGTCAAGGTCATGGCCGATCGCCCGCTGATCTTCGCGTTGGCCAATCCCGACCCTGAGATTTTGCCGGAGCACGTCAAGGCCGTCCGCTCGGATGCGATCATGGCGACGGGAAGGTCCGACTATCCCAATCAGGTCAACAACGTCCTTTGCTTTCCCTACATCTTTCGCGGCGCTCTCGACGTCGGCGCCACCGCCATCAACGAAGACATGAAGATTGCCTGCGCCAACGCGCTTGCCGATCTCGCTAAGGCCGAGCCATCGGATATCGTTGCCTTGGCGTACGGCGGCGAGGAGCTTAAGTTCGGGCCGGAATACCTGATCCCCAAACCGTTCGATCCGCGGTTGATGGTGGAAGTCGCTCCGGCAGTGGCGAAAGCGGCCATGGACAGCGGCGTCGCTTCCCGGCCGATCGAGGATTTCAAGGCCTACCGCCAGCGCCTGAACGCCTTCGTTTTCCGCACCGGCTCGCTGATGAAGCCGGTATTCGACAGCGCCAAGCGCCATCCCCGCCGGTTGGTCTATGCCGAAGGTGAATCAAGACGGGTATTGCGGGCGACCCAGGTTGTCGTCGACGAACGCCTCGCCGAACCCATCCTTATCGGCCGGCGCGTCATTATCGAAAGGCGTCTCACCGAACTGGGGCTCCGCATCGAGCCGGACGTTCACTTCGAGATCGTCGATCCCAATCACAATCGGAGCTACGAGGATCACTGGCGCGAGTACCATCGGGTCATGGAGCGCCGCGGGATCACGCCGGAAGCCGCCCAACGGCTGATGCGAACCCGGACGACGGCCCTGGCCGCGCTGATGCTGCGCATGGGAGAGGCCGATGCCGCGCTGTGCGGTCCGCTCGGCGACTATCGTATGCACCTTCGCCATGTGCTTGACGTCATCGGCAAGCGTGACGGGGTCCAGGACGTTTCGGCAATGCGCGCGCTCATTCATCCCCGGGGGACCTATTTCGCCTGCGATACCCATGTCTCCCCCGATCCCACGGCGGAAGAGATCGCCGAGATGGCCATCCTCGCGGCCGAGGCTATCCGGCGGTTCGGCATCGAGCCGAAAGTAGCGCTGCTGTCCCATTCCAACTTCGGCAGTATCGATTGTCCATCGGCGCGGAAGATGCAGCAGGCGCGCGTCCTGCTCGAACAGCTCGCGCCGGACCTGGAGTGCGACGGGGAAATGCATGCCGATGCCGCTCTTTCGGAAGAAATTCGCAATCGCATTTTTCCGAATTCACGCTTGAAGGGCGTTGCTAATCTACTCGTCATGCCGAATGTAGAATCGGCCAACATCGCCCAGAACCTGATCAAGATCCTGGGGCAGGCGGTTCCCATCGGGCCGATCTTGATCGGCGTGGCGGGGCCCATTCATATCATGACGGAGTCCATAACCGTGCGCGGCGTTATCAACATGAGCGCTTTCGCCGTGGTCGATGCCCAATCGCGGAAATCAGCCATTCCACGCTAGGCGCTCGTGGGCTCCGATCCGTCAGCAAACGTATCGAGGGGACAAGAAAAAGGAATGACAGGGGAAAACGAAGAATGGTGGCGGGGCGCGGTAATCTACCAGATCTACCCGCGCAGTTTTCTGGATACGAATGGGGACGGCATCGGTGACCTGCCGGGGATCACCGAGCGTCTCGCGTATGTGGCGAGCCTCGGGGTCGATGGCATCTGGATATCGCCGTTCTTTCCGTCGCCGATGAAGGATTTCGGATATGACGTGGCCGACTATACCGGCATCGACCCCATGTTCGGGACCCTGGAGGATTTCGACCGGATGCTGGGCGAGGCCCATCGTCTCGGCCTAAAAGTCATCATCGACCAAGTCTATTCCCACAGTTCCGATCTGCACCCCTGGTTCACCGAAAGCCGCCGCAGCCGGGATAACCCGAAAGCCGACTGGTACGTGTGGGCCGACCCTAAGGAGGACGGTACGCCGCCCAACAATTGGCTCGCTGTGTTCGGCGGACCGTCGTGGGATTGGGATACGCGCCGGCAGCAATACTACCTGCACAACTTTCTTAAGGAACAGCCGGACCTGAATGTCCACAACCCCGAGGTTCAAGAGGCCATTCTGGACGCCGCGGCGTTCTGGCTGGACCGCGGCGTCGACGGGTTTCGGCTGGATGTGGCCAATTTTTTCATGCACGATCTCCAGTTGCGCGACAATCCGCCCTATGCCCATCCCAATCCGGTCAAGCCCTATTGGCTGCA
>CAKZLS010000286.1 GCA_937127205.1 uncultured Rhodospirillales bacterium | reverse complement strand
CCGCAGCCGGACGGTCAATCGAAAACTCGTACGCGAACTGCTCGGCCCGCCGTCGACTGATTAATACCATTGCTCAATGATTGAGGGCGATTGCGACAGCCGTCCGGCTACTCCGCGTCAACGGAGCGCCCAGGCCGTACATCAGGCCGCACATCAGGCCGCACAAATGCGGCGTTACCGGCCGCGATGGCCGTTGGCAATGCCGCCGCCAGGAAGAAATAGGGGATGGTCGACACGTGCATCAGCAAGCCGTTGGTAATCAAGCCGCTTATCACGAGCACATAAAAGAAGTTCTTGGCCGGGCCCGGCAGGGACCGATACAGCCCCACCAACACCAAACCAAGCGCTACCAGGCCGACGATCCCGGTCTCGATCATGGTATGAATGATATCGCTGTGCGAGTTCGAGAATTTCCACGACCAGATTGGCGAGACGAACCAGTCGCTACCGATCCCGGTGCCGAACATCAGCGGCGCCAAGTCGCGTGACGACAGCACTTCCCAGCGATGGATGTAGTTGCCGATCCGTCCACTTCCCAGAGACACAAGGCTCTCGTTGGTGTGGGTCAGGTAGGCGACGAAACCGACCAGGGTCAAGCCCAACGCAGCGAAGAACAAGGCACGGATTGCCGCGATATTCCTGGCGGCATGGTAAACGCTGTAGCCTGCGTAGAGTGCCAGCATAAGCCAGGCCGTGCGGCTTTGGTACCCGAGGGCAACCACTGTCCCGAGGGCGAATAACGGCCACGCTACAGCCGCCGGAACCAGGTTGTATCGCCGCATTTGATCCAGCAAAAAGACATTCAAGAGCATGAAATATGCGCTTGCGTGAATCCCGGGAGTCCAAGGGAAAAAAGTTCGTCCGGTGATGGAGGCCCATACCTCTACACCCGCTGTTCTGGTGGCTGGGGGGCCGGTCAGGGCAATCAGCGCGCCGAGGATTATGGTAACGATGACGACGCCGCGCAGCAGCCGGATCGGCAACAAATCGGCGTAAGAAAGGATCCAGATGGCCATAGCGTAAACGCCGATGGCTTTGAGCCCCAACTCCATCGAGGCGCCTCGAGCGGCGGCGGCGGGGTCTTGAAAGTTGAATCCGTAACTAAGGACCCAACAAAGCGACATCAGAAGACCGCCCGCCAGGATCAATAGGTTCCAGGCACGGGGACGGTTGACCAGCGCCATCAAAGCCAGCAGCACATGGAGAAGCGCCAGTGCTCCCGCCCAGGGATGGCGCAGAGATGTGTCCAGGTGGTTGAATGCGAAGGTATACGCGTACTGGGCGATCACGATCACCGGAAACAGCACTTGAACTACGGCCACGTCCGTTGGCATGCCCGCGGACGATATCGTTCTTCTGGATCCTAACATCAGTGATGCCCTTGAAACGTCTGCCCGTGACGGTCATCGAAACGCGCGCAACTCATCGACGAAATTGGCATGCAATCCACTAAATTTGCTTTAATAAGGCGTGCATTGATACGAGTCGGTACGCGAAATAGTATACCTGCGTTAATCGCATGGTGGCAAACCGCACGAATACGCCACGAACAGCGGGTGGCCATAGCGGCCCGTCACACCGGTGTATGCTGAAGAAATACCTCTCCGTGGACGGTTTTTTTAGGGCGTGTTTGATGAACGGGTCGAACAATAGAAAAAAAAGGCGAACGCGCTGGTTCTCGGTGATTCTCGTCGTGTTTTTGCTCGGGTTTTTCCTGGTTTCAATCGAGGCCGTGTCGTTTCTGATTTTGGTCGTCCTCAAGCAGAATTTCTATTTACCGCTCGCGTTGAGGGATAAGGCGCAAATTGAGAGCATGGCCAGCGCCGACGCGATCCTCGCGGACAACGCTTTTAGCCGCGAACTGGGCTGGGAGCCAAGATCCGAGAACCCGCACGGCTACCGCGGCCCCGAGAAGAATGTCGACGATGCTGCCGTCGCTTTGTTCGGAGACAGCTTCACCCTGGCCTACTCTCCCATCGAACAGTCGTGGCCACATCTGTTGGAAGTACAATTGGGCCGGCCTGTTCTGAACTTCGGCGTCGGCGGCTATGGCGCGGATCAGGCGTACTGGCGCTTTAAAGAGCGGTATTTGGGTACAATTCAGACGCCCTACGTGGCGCTCAACATCATGTCCGAGAACATCGCGCGGAATCTCTCCCTGTACCGGGGATTCTACAATAGGCGGGCTGATCTGGCCGCTACGAAACCGCGATTTTACCCGGAAGCCGACGGACGTGTCGTCCATATCGAGAATCCGCTTCGGTCGAAGGAGGAACTCTCAAAACTGTCAGATGTCGATTTTTTGAAATCGATTGGCGAGAAAGACTATTGGTATCAACATTTCGATCAATACGATCTCAACGAAATGGTCGGGTTTCCGTACAGCTATTATTTTTTGAAAGCGCTGCCCTACTACGTGGGCAGGTTTTACATGCACAGAATTCAGGATGACGCTCCGTACAAGGATCTCTATTCCGACGAAGAGCCTGTGGAGATCCTCAGGTTTATCATCGACAGTTTCATCCAAGATGCGGAATCGGCCGGCTCGGTTCCGGTCATCGTGTTTTTGCCCAACTGGATGGACATGGACGACGTGGTCCACAAACGGAAAAAACCCGCTTACGACGCGTTCTTCCAACAAATTAAAGCTGAATATCCGGCGACATTTGATGGCATGTCTTATTTCTTGCCGTACTTTGATCGCGGGGAGCCTATCTCCGACTTTTTTCAGTCGCGGACAGACGGCCATTACAACGCCCTAGGCGACAAAGTGGTGAGCGAGGGTTTTTATCGCGATCTGATGGCCGTCGACGCGGAACGTGGTCTTCTTCCCCGGGACGCCGGGAGCGCAAACCCATAAAGGTCGATTATCCCGGTAGCCCCTCGCTTAAGATCTTCTCCACGTACGCCGGAACAACCTCCGATGCCTGACCGTAGATGGTTTGCGCGAACAACGTGGATCCCGTCGAGGGTTCGAGATTGAGCTCCACGGTATGCGCGGTTGTCATTTGGCGCACATGGCTGACGAAACCGGCCGCCGGATAAACATTGCCCGATGTGCCGATGGACATGAACAAGGAGCATTCCTCCAGCATCCGGTAGATCCGGTCCATCTCCAGCGGCATCTCGCCGAACCACACGACGTGGGGCCGCATCCCGCCCGGTTGGCTGCACGACGGACACGGGGTTTCCACGGTCAGCTCCACGGCCCATTGAAACAGGTTTGAGCACGAGTCGCATCGCGCCTTGAGCAGTTCCCCGTGCATGTGCAGAAGGTTCCGGTTCCCCGCCCGCTCGTGCAGGTCGTCGATGTTCTGGGTGACGATCAGCACCTCGCCCGGCCATTCCCGCTCGAGATGCGCCAACGCTTGGTGGGCGGGGTTGGGAGTGATATCCGCATGGTCCAGCTGTGCCCGCCGATCATTGTAGAAGTCCTGGACCAAGGCCGGATTGCGTTGGAAGCCTTCGGGGGTGGCAACGTCCTCCAATCGGACCTTGGACCAGATCCCATCGGCATCGCGAAAGGTATCCAGTCCCGATTCCTTGGAGATGCCGGCTCCGGTGAGAATCACTATGTTCTGTGGGGAAGCGTTGGTTTGGTGCATCAGTTACGTTGCCGTTTGCTTGACCTTCGTGATAGTCCGCAACCGACAAGCTACGGAGGAATCCGTTTTGGTCAACGTTTTGTTCGTGTGTCTAGGAAACATCTGCCGGTCCCCCTCGGCCGAGGGCATTTTCCGCGCGTGCGTGGAACGCGAGGGCCTTTCGGATCACATTGTCATCGATAGTGCGGGAACCGGTAACTGGCACGTGGGGAATCCGCCCGACTCCCGCGCGCAGGCCGCCGCCAAGCGGCGCGGCATCGATATCTCCGGCCTGCGTGCCCGGGTGGCGAAGGCCGAGGACTTCCATCATTTCGATTATGTTCTGGCCATGGATGACGAGAACCACGCGGATCTATCAAGGATCTGCCCGCCGGGGAGGGAAGACCGGCTCGCTCTGTTCCTGGATTTTGCGCCGGTGCTTGGCCAGCGGCATGTGCCGGATCCGTACTATGGCGGTGCCCAGGGCTTCGAGCACATGCTCGACCTCATCGAAAGCGGATCGGGCGAACTGCTTGCCCATATCCGCCGCAAACACTTGTAGGGTCAAAGGTGCCTGATCAAATCGAGCAAGCGATTGTCAGCCTCATCGGTCAAAAGGTGGTCGCTTCTGCGCCCATGGGTGGCGGATGTATCGCCAACGTCAGGCGGTTCACCTTGGCCGACGGCGGTGCGGTGGTGGCCAAATCAGGCGCGCCGGGATCGAACCTCGCGCTCGAGGGAGCGATGCTCCGGTATCTCGCGGAGCACAGCACATTGCCGGTTCCGGCGGTTCTGCACGCCGAGGACACACTGCTGCTGATGGATCATGTAGAGACGGTGGGCAGCATCGACGCGGCGGCCGAAGTTGATGCCGGAGCCTTGCTCGCGGACCTTCACGACGTATCGGCGGACGCGTTCGGCTTTGAACACGATACCCTGATCGGCGGCCTTCACCAACCCAATCCCTGGACCTCCTCGTGGCTCGATTTTTTCCGCGATCAGCGGCTTCTCTACATGGCCCGCGAAGCCCTGGACGCCGGCCGTTTACCGGCGCAGCTGGTGAGCCGTATCGAAACGCTGGCGGGGCGGCTCGATCGATGGATCGAGGAACCGGCGCGACCGGCGCTCATTCACGGTGACATGTGGACGGGTAACGTGCTCTGTCGGCGCGGGCGCATCGCGGCCGTCATCGACCCGGCCATCTATTACGCCGACGCCGAGATCGAACTGGCGTTCAGCACCCTGTTCGGGACCTTCGGGACGCCGTTCTTCGAGAGTTACCAACGCCACCGGCCACTGAAGCCGGGCTTCTTCGAACAGCGCCGGGACCTCTACAACCTTTACCCATTGCTCGTGCATGTGCGGTTGTTCGGTGGCCACTACGTGTCTTCGGTCGAGGGCATCGTCAAACGGTTTGGAGCCTAGATATCGTGCCATTATCGCCCCAACTGGTGATCTTTGATTGTGACGGCGTCCTTGTGGACAGCGAGATCATTGCCTGCCGGGTCATGTCTAGGGAATTGGCTGCCCTCGGCCTGACCTTGACGCCCGAGCAATGCCTCGTCGAGTTCACCGGCATCACCACGGCTGCCGTGCTGGCGCGAATCGAGACGATGCTGGGGCGCCCGCTGCCCGAGGATTTCCAACAGACATTGCAGCAGAAGGATTTCGAGGCATTCGAAACCGAGCTTCAGCCCGTGGCAGGCGTCAAGGCCATGCTGCCAATGTTGACAATTCCTCGCTGCATCGCCTCTTCCGGTACGATCACGAAGATGCGGCTTACCCTTGGCACCACCGGATTGCTCTCTTTCTTCGAGCCGCATTTGTTCAGCGCTCAGATGGTTCAGCACGGAAAACCGGCGCCCGATCTGTTTCTCTATGCCGCGAAACGCATGGGCGCCGAGCCTCGACGGTGCGTGGTGGTGGAAGACAGCACCGCCGGTGTACACGGGGGGCTGGCGGCGGGGATGCGTGTGCTCGGGTTCGCCGGCGGCACTCACGCAAATGCCGAATACGAGGCGATCCTGCGGCAGTCCGGAGCCGAAACCGTTTTCAGGAACATGAGCGAACTGCCGGGGCTTCTCGATGGCCAAGGCGCCTCGCGCGACGCCCTCTGAGATCCAAATATTGCAATGCACAACTCGAAACGGGTAGGTTCGCATGCTGATTGCGAACGGAAAATAAGACATGCGCCGATTCAATGCGGCCTGGAACGGACCCGTCCGTCCAGACGACCGCCTTCCGATATCGTGGCACGGAGCCGCTCATCGCGGTCCTTCGCGCCAGGAGGCACGGCGCTTATGTGTGGAATAGCCGGCATTCTTGATCGTCGTGGAGTTCTGGCCGCCGATGGTTTGGAGGCATTGGCGGCGGCGATGGCGACGCAACTCCAGCATCGCGGGCCGGACGCGGGCGGTGTATGGTCCGACCCCGAAGCGGGTGTCGCGCTCGGACACCGGCGGCTATCCATCCTCGATCTGTCGGAAGCGGGTGCCCAGCCCATGGTTTCGCCGTCCGGCC
>CAKZLS010000285.1 GCA_937127205.1 uncultured Rhodospirillales bacterium | reverse complement strand
GTTCAGGGGAGCACCGTTCGGGCCAAGCATATCGGCAAGGATATCCTCGCCGGCTTGAAGAACATCGTCGGCGGGGAATTGCGCGCGTACACCGAATTGCTGCAGGACGCAAGGCAGGAGGCCGTCGACCGCATGGCCGAGCAGGCAACCGCCATCGGCGCCAACGGTATTCTCAATGTTCGGTTCGCCACGTCCTCGGTGGCGCAGGGGGCGGCTGAACTGTTCGCCTATGGAACCGCCGTGGTGATCAAGGAATAGCGGCCATGGATCTGTTGATCTACCTGGCGATATTCGCCGTCTTGATGGTGGTTGGCTCCGTTGTCGGCAGTGCCTTGGAACGATCGCACTATCGATCGATCATTGAGCGCGAGCACCGCTATGCACCGACGCCCGTTTCATCCACGAGGCACGTTCCCGGGTCCGCCACCGCGCCCGCAACGCACTTGGTCATGGGCAGCGCGGTGATCTCGGTCGACTATTTCAAACAGTTCGTTGCGGGCCTGAGAATGATCGTCGGCGGCCGGGTCAGCACCTATGAGAGCCTGGTCGACCGGGCGCGCCGCGAAGCGCTGTTGCGGATGCGCGAGCAGGCCAGCGACATGGGCGCCAATCTGGTTCTCAACGTCCGCATCGAGACCTCCTCCGTCGCCAAAGGACGAAGCGATCGGCAAGGCTCTATCGGATCCGTTGAAGTCCTTGCACATGGGACCGCGATCGTTCCTCAAGCGAACGGTTGAGCAGGAGGCGCCGGAAGGCCGATCGTCGTCATGCGCTTCGAGAACCGGTTGCCCCCCGAGGGCATCAATGTCAGCAAGAAGAACCCCTTCGTCGACCTGGTGACGCTGTCGGCGGCGGTGTTCGGCGCGGTCGCCGCGTTCTGTGTCGTCGCCTACGTGGTGGCCAGCATCGGTGCGCAATGGCTTCCATTTTCCGTCGAGAAGTCGGTGGCCGACGTGTGGCTGCTGGACCAGCCTTCGCTAACGGAGATTGCCGTCAACGGTGATGGAGACGAAACAGGTAGGAACCAATCCGCCGAGATCGAGGCGGAGCTGCAGAGCCTGGCCGACGCGCTGGCGGCGCAAATGGCATTACCCGAGGAGGTCAGCGTCACCGTCCATTACGTGGACGACGACACGGTCAATGCGTTGGCCACGCTCGGCGGTCATATCTACATGTTCCGCGGTCTCCTGGAACGGATCCCGCACGAGAATGCGCTGGCCATGGTGCTTGCGCATGAGATCGCCCATGTGCGCCATCGCGACCCTATCCGCCATCTCGGTGGCGCCCTCGTCGTCTCCTTGGTCATCGATGGGCTGCTGGGTACGCGCGCCGGTCTGGCATCGGCGCTGATCGGCGGCACTGGAGATCTGGTTGCGCGCGGTTACTCGCGGGACGCCGAAGAGGCGGCGGACGAAGCCGCCTTGCGTGCGCTGTGGCGGCACTACGGCCACGTCGGTGGCGCCGCCGATCTGTTCGACGTGTTTGCCGGCGTCCCCGATCCTACGGAACATCGCGCTTTCGCCTTTCTGCGGACACACCCGTTGCGGACCGATCGCATCAAGGCCGTTCGGGAAATGGCCGGCGACCAAACCTGGTCCACCGACGGCCCACTCACAACGCTGAATTCGGCGCTATTGAAGGCATCGGAGCACCGCCCGGCTACTTTGCCGCCCGATAGTTAACCAAGCCCGGCCAGCTTGACGGTGGGCGTTCATTTTCCAGTTTCGGTTTCGGGGCGGCCGGCTGGTTCAATCGTACCTGAGCCGAGAATGCGCCGCCGAGCGGCAAGACATTCACCGCTCGGCGGTCGGTGTTAGGCTTCATCTCCGAAAATACGGGCCCTCAGTTCCGAGAAGTTGTCGGCAAGGGTGCGGAAGATGCCGCCGGTATCGTCTTTGGCTTCGATTTTTTTGTCGAGCTGTTCAAGGCTCTCGCGGACGTCCGCATAATCTGTGTCGACGCCGTAGCCAAGCGCTTCGGCGATTTCCAGCTCTTTCCGTGCGGCTTCGACGTACTCGGCAGGTTTCGTAACGTCCGCGTCTTCTTGTTGCGCGGCCTCTTCCTTAGCGGTCTCGATGCCGCTCAGCCCGGCTTCCGCCTTTGCCAACAACAGCTCGGCGCGCAGAATGGGCAGCGGTATCACTTCCTCCGTGACGACCAGGGTTGCCAGTGCCGTCTGCACCGTTCGTTTCGCCCCTTCGGTATCGCCTTCGTCGATCATGGCGGTGGCCAACTTGATTGCCTCCGGATAGGTGGCTAACGGCAGGTTTGTGGTTTCGACGATAAGCTCACTCGCAAAGTCGCGGATGAGGGGACGGGCCTGCTGGATTTTGCCATCGTCGATCATTTCCTCGATGACTGTCCGGGTACCCTTGATGGTCTCCAGGTCACCCACAAAATC
>CAKZLS010000284.1 GCA_937127205.1 uncultured Rhodospirillales bacterium | reverse complement strand
GACCGCGCCGGACGGTCCGGCGGCCTACCGCGCCACGCTGCCGATCCGCGCCATGGTCCGGGCGATGCGCGACGCCGGCGTTCCGTCGGATATTTCGGACGCGGCCGGGACGTTCTGCTGCAATCACCTCATGTACGGCATCCTCCACCATCTCGCGCTCGAGGGTCCGGATATTCCGGCGGGCTGGGTGCACCTGCCTCACCTGCCCGAGGTGGCGGCGTTGGAACAAAACCTGGGCGCCCCCAGCATGTCGGTTGACACCGCCGCCGCCGGGGTGCGCGCGGGCATTGCCGCCCTACTCGCCCATCCCGAAGACACCACCGACGTTATCGCGTCCCGCCTGCAGATTTGACGCCGTCGCGGCGAGATCGGCGGCCCGTCGGGCGAACTGCGGTGTTACAATCATCGGCACCGACAGCAATGGAGCGCATTATGCAGGACGACGTCCAACTGGCCCCGCTTCCGACACCGGACTGGGACCCCTCGCTGGCTCACATCATCGCCGACATGAACGGCGATCCCATCAATGTGCACAGATTGATGGCCAACCACCCGGCGCTGCTCGAAGCCTGGTGGAGCTTCCGCAACTACTCGGTCGACGGCGGCGATCTCGGACGGCGGAAGGGAGAGCTGGTGATCCTGCGCACGGCGGCGCGGCTCCGCGCCTGGTACGAGTGGGGCGCCCATGTGGACCGCGCGCTGGCCGGCGGGATCCCGCTGGACGAGATCGAGCGGGTCAAGGACGGCGGCGACGCGCCCGGCTGGGACGAGGAGGAATCGGTTCTGCTGTCGGCGGTCGACGAACTGTTCGACGACAAGCGCGTGTCACCGAAGACGCTGACGGACCTGCGGCGCTTCTACACTTCCCGCCAGGTCATGGATGTGATGGCCATTCACGGCATGTACGTGATCCTCGGGTCCATGATCAACACCTGGGGCCTCGAACTGGACGAGCGGATACAGGAAAAGCTGCCCGGCACCGTCACGCGCGAAGCATTCGAGGCCGAGTTCCCGCCCCAGCGCTAGCCGACCCTAGGAATGCAATGTCGGAAAAGACGATGGTGCGAACGATGGCTGAGCGATGCGGCTGGGTGGGCCAAGACCCGTTGTATGTGGACTACCACGATACCGAGTGGGGTGTCCCTCAACACGACAGCCGGGTTCTGTTCGAGACCCTCGTGCTGGAGAGTTTTCAAAGCGGATTGTCGTGGCTGACCATCCTCAAGAAGCGCGAAGGGTTCCGCAAAGCGTTCGCCGGCTTCGATGCCGAAGCGATCGCCGGATGGGGCGACAGCGACGTCGCCCGATTGCTGGCCGATCCCGGCATTGTCCGCCACCGCGGCAAGATCCGCGCGACGATCGCCAACGCCAAGGCGTGGGTAGCGTTGGAACGGGACCCGGGTTTCAGCGCCTTTCTGTGGAACTTCGTCGACGGCTCCCCGCTGCAAAACCGGTTCACTGCCATCGCCGACATCCCAAGCGAGACCCCGCTCTCGAAACAGATATCCAGCGAACTGAAGAAACGGGGCTTCACGTTCTGCGGCCCGAAAACCGTCTACGCGTTCATGCAGGCCGCCGGCATGGTCAACGATCACGTGGTTGACTGCCCATGCTACGAAAGGACGGTGTCCTTGGGGCGGGAGTGCAAGAGCCAATAGCGTCCCTGGGCGGCCAGGTTCCCGTCATCACCGGGCGAGGCAGGCGCTGATCAGCACTTCCGGCCGGCGAATGACGGGGCCGGTTATGGCCGTTGCCATCAACCGATTTGAACCGTGGTCTCGTCAACGAATGCGTAGGGCGGGATGACCAGGTTGGTCGGTGCCGGGCCCTTACGGATGCGCCCCGACGTATCGTAGTGCGAGCCGTGGCACGGGCAGAACCAGCCGCCATACTCCCCTTTGGGATCGGCCGGCCGCTGGCCCAGCGGGATGCACCCGAGGTGCGTGCAGATACCGATCATGACAAGCCACTCGGGTTCGACCACGCGCTCCCCGTCGGTTTGAGGGTCGCGCAAATCGGATAGCGCCACCGCCTCCGCGGTTTCGACTTCGCTTGCGGTACGGTGGCGAATGAACACCGGAGACCCGCGCCACATGACCGTAATGGCCTGGCCCACCTCGATCGGCAAGAGATCGACGCCGGTGGTGGACAGCGCCAGCGTATCCGCGGCGGGGTTCATGCTGTCGATGAACGGCCAGGCCGCCAATGCAGCGCCGGCGGCGCCGACCGTTGCTGTGGCGACGAGAAGAAAGTCCCGCCGCGTGACCGCGTCGTCCAAGGGTTTCGTCGATAGGATTGCTGTATCCGACATCGTTTTCTCCTTGTCTTCTCGCCGCCGCGCTGCCGGCTCAACAGGAAGGCACGAACGGCGCTGGCACCGCAGGAGGTGAACAGGGCTGATTGGGAGACGCCCCGGCCGCGCGACCCTCGTGTGCTATGGGCGCTGCTCAGAAGCGCGCGGTCGGTGGTTCCCGGGTTCTTCCGCATAACAGTCCTTTTCCGTTCTGCGGTGACGTTCAATCGAGGGACCAGCGAAGCATTTCGCGACGGGATAGTCTGTGACTTGGTCACAGACCGCCATCGGTCATCACGCGGCGCCGCTGGCGCGGCAAACCGGAGACGATCAGCCCGGCAACAAGGGGAACGGCGGTCTCCTTTGACGGAGCAAGCGTACAAGCGGGGTCACGTGCGGCAAACCGGTGCCGCCCCCTGCCCGAACTCAACCGTCCGAAACCTATTAATTTATCGACAAAATTTCGGCAAATTACGCATTCGGGGAAATATATTCCGTTCTCTGCCAATCGACGCGGTGATACACTTATAGGTAGTAAATATTTAGTGCACGCTGATCGTAGGCAGTCGCGGGAATACAGTCATGCGCCTCATCCTTGTCGCTTTTCTCACGCTGGTAAGTGTAGCCGGGCCTGCGTCGGCTGGTGCGGAATCGCCTCTTTGGAAAATGGTGGGCGATTGGCAAGTTCGTGTCGATGACACGCTCGGACACGGCTGCTTCGCCCTAGCGGCATACAGCGAGGGGAGTATGTTCAGGGTCGGCTTCGACATGGATTCCCGGCAAGCCTACGTCATCATCGGCAATGATCGATGGAAATCCATAGAAATGGGCAAAGCCTACGACTTGGTCTTTCAGTTCGACGATGCCTCGCGCTGGAAGGGCAAAGCGACGGGCGTCAGCTTCCGATCGGGTGGCCATCCCTATTTGGCTACTCCCATAGACAATCCGGCGTTCCTATCTCAGTTCGCTCGCAGGAACGGGATGTCGATCAAATACAAAAGCCATGAGATTGCACGGTTGTCCCTCAAGGGAAGCCGCAGGGCGCTCACCGAGATGATCGCCTGTCAGCACGCGGTGTCCGATGCCCTGGCACAAAAGGGTCGTTCGAGAGATCCTTTCTTGGGTGGACTGCACCGACCCGCTTCGGATCAGCTCCTCTGATCGGGCAGCCGCGACCGCTCCGACCGCTGGCATTGTGGATCTCTATACCTTCTTGACACCAGGTATTAAACATCCATATACCATCCATATGGATGGAGAAGACCATGTCCGCGAAAATTCATCACATCCGAGACAAGGGCAGCGACACCGAGAAGATCACGATCAATCTCGGCTACATCGATCTCGGCCGCGTCGACCTGCTGGTGCAGGAAGGGTTCTATTCCAATCGCACCGACTTCATCAGAACGGCGATCCGCAATCAGCTCACCACCCATGCCGACGCGGTAACCCAGTCGATCGAGCGGCATACGCTCGAACTGGGCTTGCGTGACTTTACCCGGGCGGATCTCGAAACGCTGCGCAAAGCGGGAGAGAAGCTGCATATCAAGGTGCTCGGTCTTACCCGCATCGCGTCCGACGTCACCCCCGAACTGGCTCGCGAGACGATCGCATCCATTACCGTTCTCGGCGCGCTGCAGGCGAGCGCCGAGGTAAAGGCCGCCCTCGCCGATCGCATTCATTAAGCCGCAAACCGCCAACAAGGAGCAGAGACATGAACGAGGATTTCGCCATGGCCATGCGCCGAGCCCTGGAACATACGCGCGCCGGTGACGTCCTTACGGCAACCAACATCATCCAGACCGCGATCGCTCAGAAGACCAGGAACACCGCCGCCTATAACGCGCCTCCGGACGATCCGCAGCCACCGCCACGGCCACAACGCCCGAGACCACCGATCGATCGAAACGCCGAAGTCGCCGTTATTATTGAGACGGAACCGGAAGCGAAGTCGGTGCCGGAACCTATCGATACAGGAAATCGTGATGAGGATGCGGATGCCGATGCCACCCCCGGCGCCCCCGCCTTTCAGACAACCGCTCACAGACGCAGGCACTTGGCGAGAAAACCTTGGACGTCGAAAGACAGGGGCGCAAAGTTTGGATTGAGGGGCGGGTGGGCCGACAGCAGGCCGACCGCCAAGAGAGAGCCATCGCCGTCGCCGGAGACCCCCGGCGGGGCGCAGTTTCTAGAACGGTCCTTTACCTGCGCCGAGGGAACACGGAAGTACAAACTGTTCGTTCCCGCCCGGACTCCCGCCGATGCATCCGACAACCCGCGCGGGCTGATCGTCATGCTGCACGGATGCAGCCAGACCCCGGACGACTTCGCCTTGGGCACCAACATGAATGACGTCGCCAGGGGGCATGGTCTCTTAGTGGCGTACCCCGCCCAAACCGCCGCGGACAATTTCGGATCCTGCTGGAATTGGTTCCGCCCGGGCGACCAGGCGCGCGACGCCGGCGAGCCGGCCATCATCGCCGGGATCACCCGCGCGATCGCCTCCGAGTATGGCCTCGAGCGGGACCGGATCTTCGTTGCCGGCCTCTCGTCGGGCGGTGCCATGGCGGCGGTGATGGCCGAAACCTACCCCGATCTCTATGCGGCCGTGGGGATCCACTCCGGTGTCGCCTATGGCTCGGCGAAAGACCTCATGTCGGCCTATGCGGTGATGCGCGGATCCGGTGCGCCGAGGGCGCGGCCCGGATCCCCTGCCGTCGACGGGTCGGTTGGCAAGCCGCGAACGATCGTCTTCCATGGCAGTGCCGACCAAACGGTCCATCCGTCGAACGCCGAGCGCATCGCCGCCGCCGCCCGCGCATCCGTCGCCGCCGGTGAAACCCGTTCGGAACGGCAAACCTCCGATGACGGCCGCGCCTATACGCGCTCGGTGGTCCATGGAGCCGACGGGATCCCGCACATCGAATACTGGCTGATCGACCGCACGGGGCATGCCTGGTCCGGCGGACGCCGCGACGGCTCCTTCACCGACCCCGACGGTCCCGACGCGTCCGCCGAAATGGTCCGTTTCTTTCTTCAAGGCGCTTGTGCCGACAATCGCTAACGGTAACCCTAGTGCCGCCTTTCGAGGTTTCCGGGTGTCGCACGATCCGACGGCCGAACCGCTCCGGACGATGGGATCCGCCGGACGACCGGCGATTGCTGCCGCCCCTATCGTTTCGAGGGCTGTTTTGGTCCTTTTCAACCGGTGAACATACGGATAAAGATCCAGGCTATTGGATTGATCGGATTGGATCGGGGCTGCGGGAATGGACGTTAAGCATACGGAAAACCTTTTGAAGGCTCTGCTGCGCCGTCGCGAGAACTCGGCCGATACCGTCGAAGAGCTGAACGAGTACGTCAGCGACCTGAAAAACGGCGAGCTGTTGGAGTCCGATGCCCGGTATATCGAAGCCCTGGCGAAGCGACTGGGCGTCGCCGCCGGATCTCGCCCCGCCCCTGCGGGCG
>CAKZLS010000283.1 GCA_937127205.1 uncultured Rhodospirillales bacterium | reverse complement strand
TTTTCTCCATCGCCGACTGTGGCGGAGATCCCGCTGTCTCGTTGCCGGCGTCGGGATCGCCGGCATCGGGATTTTCGGTGTCGGGAGAGCGGTCCGGCGCGGCCGGCGGCATGCCGGGGCCGCCGATCTGTACCGGCGTGGCGGCGCCGAGGTTTGTTCCCGGCGCCATGGCCGCCACGTGACTGGCATAGCTGATGAACGTGCCGGCGCTGGCCGCGTGCGCCCCGCTTGGTGCCACATAGCTGACCACCGGGACCGGAGAGGCAAGGATGGCCTGGATAATGGCGCGCATGGAGGTATCTAGCCCGCCTGGCGTGTCCATCCGCAGAATGACGACCGTGGCGCCGCTCTCGAGCGCTTTCTCAAGACCCCGCGACACGTAATCTTCGGTCGCCGGACCGATCGGCCCCTTGATGTCCAGGAGGACGGCGGGGCCGCCGGCGTGGGCGGACAGCTGTGATCCCAGCATCAGAGTGAACGCGAACAGCAACGCCTTGATCGTCATGACCCGTGCATTCCATCCGTCGGCGGTTTCGGATCGCGGGCGCGATCCACACGGTAAATGATCTCTCAATTGGCGCCGGAAGTCCAATCAACCATGGAGGTCAGCGCCGAGCACCGCCTTCAGGCCAGCCTTGTCGTCGGAAAGCGACGGGGTCCTGTGTGAACGGGCTCTGCGTTACAGGGGAAATTTGAAATGCAGGTTTGAATGGCCCGGGACACGACGTCCCGGGCCTGGGCGAAAGGTTTAGAAATCCTTCAGTTTCAGTTTGATTGGGTTTTCGCAACGCTGGCCGGGAATGTGGTTCTTCCAAGTACGGCTCCCATCCATTGCATCCGTGGACAGGCATTTATTGTCGCTTTTGCCGTTGTTGCGGAAGGCGAACGGGCTCAGGTCTCGGCTCTGGGTGGCGCCGCCGCCGGCCAAAGCGCGGATTTCGAGCTGATCGATGAAGAAACCGTCTTGGCCATTGGTGCTGAGTTCAACCCGGTCGATAGCCGGCAGTGCCTTCCCTGTCGTCCGGTCATAAAGCCGAGGCGTGCTTAAGACGTCCCATGCAACGCCGCAATTGATATCTTGACCGTTCTTTACCGTGCTGTGGACTAACCGTCCTCCCGTGAAGAAGTTGGCGGTTATCGTATTTTGAGTTCCGGTGTTGGTGATGTCCGGGTGAAAGTGCTTGCAGTCTATCTTCACTTGGTAGCTGAGAGCCGGGTATTCGGCCGACACCTTTGACGCTTCCATGGCGTAGGGACCCGTGATCCGCCCCTTCACAATCAGGTTCCGGGGTGTTCCGAAATAAATGAGATTGCCCGTGTCCGGCAGGTCCGAGATGTCATGGATCGGAACCCGCCCCGTCAGCTTCGTGCCGAGCTTGAAGGCGCTTTTCGACTGAGCGAGAACTTTGCCCATGGCGGCTTCCGGCGAGATGCCCTGCGTCCCCGCCAATGACATGGCAGAATCGATAAGGCCGCCGATCGCCATCGGCGCCGTCACCAAGTTGAGTGTCGATCCCGCTAGCAAGTCGGCGGCACCCTTCAGAAAGTTGACGCCCTGAGCGCAGCCCCGGCAATGCACAATCGCGACATGATCTCCCGAGCTTCCCGGCATGCACACTTTCGGATTGCGCACATTTAGGTTTTCTTCCCGGACTGGTTTGATGTGAACACCCTGCCAGACCCGCTCGCCGGTGGAGACATCGATGCCCGAGGCTCCTTTGTTATTCTTACTGGTTCGCTGCAGAAGCACACGGTTGTTCCACGGCTCAGAGTTGTCAATCGTCAGCGATCCGGGCGCATACCACCGGACGATCGAATTGTAAGCAGCGTCCTTATGCACGCACTGTTCGGCGGCTGAGGCCGGCTCAACGCGGACCAACGCACCGGCTGCAACGAGGGCCATAATGACCATTGCGCAACGGTATCGAATTGAAGAAAAGTCAACCCTGCAACTGCTCCTGTTTGGATGGTTACAAAGGCCGAGAAACGGATTGAAAAAATTAAGGAAGGTCATTGGTCTCTCCATAAAAAGTCATTCTGGTTGTCACCTTCACCGCCGACGGTTCGGAGTCTGTCCGAGGTTTCCGAGCCTTGGGTCAGTGCCCCTTCAGCCGGCGAGATACCCGTTGGTCGCGCCGGCGCAGGCCACGGTTCAAAAAAAGTAAAAGATTTCGGATAGAGAGCGGTCGCGGTGCACGGACAACCCTCCCACGGCATTCGTTAGTTCAACCGGCGGGGGTCGTGTGTGGACGGCCCTTATGTTGCAAGGAGAATTGGAAACTGGAGGGTCAGGTTCGATTGATCACCGGTATCGTGGTAATCTTACTCAATATGAGCAGTGAATAGAGGATCCACCTTGGCCCGCCTGTCCCGCTATGTTTTGCCCGGCTATCCGCAACACGTGATTCAGCGCGGCAACAACCGTCAGGCCATCTTCGCCGATGAGGAGGACCAGGCGTACTTCCTCGAACTCCTGCGGAGCGGCGCCGGTAAGTGCGGCTGCGACATTCATGCGTATGTGTTGATGAACAATCATATTCATTTGCTGATGACGCCCAGCGACGGCGGCGGCATCGGCCGGCTGTTTCAGCATCTCGGGCGGTACTACGTGCCGTATTTCAACCGCCAATACGGGCGTACGGGCACGCTGTGGGAGGGACGTTACAAGGCCACCCTGATCGACGCCGAGAGCTACCTCCTGACCTGCACCCGCTACATCGAACTGAACCCGGTACGGGGCAAAATTGTCAAGCACCCGAAAGACTATCCGGCATCGAGTTACCGGGCCAATGCCAAAGGGCGCGCCGACGGCATCGTCACGCCGCATCCGGTCTACGATGCGCTTGGTCCGGACTCGGCGGCGCGGCAGGCTGCCTACCGACAGCTGTTCCGCCGCCGCATCGGCGAGCCGACGCTGGACGAGATCCGCGCGGCGACGAACAAGGGCTGGGTGCTGGGGACCGACCGCTTTCGCAAGAATGTGGAACAGATGCTCGATCGCCCCGCCGCGCCAAGACCCAAGGGCGGCGATCGCCGGTCCAAAGCCTATCGAGAGTCGATCAACCGAACCTAAACCCGCTGATCCTTATCGTCGCTATGCCGCCGACAGCTCTGGATCGCCGCGCCTTCGGCTCGCGATGACAAGCGGGGTGTTGGCTAGAGCCGTCTCACCTCTTCGTCACCGCGAGGAGCGCAGCGACGCGGCGGTCCAGAAAAGCCGATGGCGCGTTTGGCACTATAGCACCTGGCCTATGGCTGGCGGCTCTCGCGATTATTCTTGCACCTACTGAACCACGATCCGGGGCGCCGCGGCGGCTTGTGCGGCGGTGGTTTGCTGGACCT
>CAKZLS010000282.1 GCA_937127205.1 uncultured Rhodospirillales bacterium | reverse complement strand
GCTGGAGGTCAATGTCGAGTTGCCGAGCGGCGGGTTGGTCGCCAAGCCGCAGCCGAAACCGAAACCGGCCAAGCGCCGAGCCGCCCCACGGACCAGGAAACGCGCGTCGGCCGCGCTACCCAAGGGAGCAGCTGCCGAAACGGCCTGATCCGTAGCGAGTAAGTGATGGATCGCCGGGGTTCGATCATCCCGGAGATCATGTCCAACCTTGAGCCGCAGTATTAGGCGCTCGGATGTTCGCATCAGCGAACTCCCGAGCGCCTTTTTTGTTTCCATCACCGCGCACGTACGCTAGGCCTCAAGGCAGGCAGCTGCCAAAGAACATCACTCGATTCCGCGTTGATCGTAGAAATAATTCCGAAGTGCTACCGAAAAAAATTTATGATATTTTTTGTGAATATTGCTCATTATCAATGAGATGGAAATTTATTGCTGTTATGAAACGAAAAAAAATCTGTATTACTTAGTACCTTAGCCGTTTTATATCCCATACTTTCCGGAACAATCGCAGCAGTACTTAAGAACACTAAGGGGATCATGGCCAGAAAGCTATGAAACCCACGCGCTATATTGCGTTGCGGTGCCCCATTTGGGTCATATTTATGCTCCATTTCCGCCTCATTCAGCCCTTCTAGTCGTGATGCCAGCGGGTGGTCCGCAGAGTTGGCTGGCTTGGGAACCACCGAGCCAGTAGCGGCTGCGTCGACAAATGCGGACCCCGCGTCGGTTGTGCGTTTTTCAATACACGCGGAGGGTCCGGCAGTTCTGGCGCTTCCGCAATTCCTTCGGAAGGGGAATTCCATTGGCTCAGAATACAAGCAGCGGTTATGGCGAAAGCGTCTCTACTGGCCTCGATCTATTGGAGGAGATGATCCGCAATGACCCTGGACTCGAGATGCGTGTCGGGTTTGGGCAACTGACCGAAGCGGAGATTGACACGGCAGCGGACGCGGCCGGCGAGATGAACGACCTCATTGAAGAAGCCATCTATGCGACTGGGGTCGCGAACAATGGCCAAATCAATCGCGCGGATGCCCGCGACATCCAAGACTATCTGCATTCAAACTACGGCTCGGAATGGGCCGAGTTGCACGGCACCCACAATAACGGTCAGCCCACTGGTTTTCACTTGGTGCGGAATTGGGGCCACGACGCCGAACTGTTCGGCAAGCACGCGATCTGTCATGTCGCGGAGGACGTCTACCAATTTGGTTTCGACATTGATGGCATAACGTTCCAGCACCCTGGCGGCGAATATGGCCAAAGCCTCAACGTGTCTAACAAATACCTCGGCCTGTTGCTTGCGGGCGACCTGCAAGCAGGCACCTTGGCTAATTCCAATGTCGTCGCTTACCGGGAGGGCACGACGGACACAGGCCTTGATGTGCTGGTCAATACCATTACTGAGGATCCAGGCCTGCAGGCGAATATCCCGACGAGTGAGATCGCCGAAGGTGCCCTTGCAGCCGATCTTATGAACCACATCCTGATTGACGCTATCAAAGAGACAGACGCAGCCGATGATGGTTCCTTTGATGCCATGGACATTCGCGGGATAAACACCTTCATTCGGCAAAACCATCTCAGTGAATGGATCGAGCTGCACGGTGACGATGAAGGCGATGAAGAAACCGGTTTCCATCTTGTCCAAAACGACGGCGGTACGTCTAAGCTCTTGAACAAAGCCGCCGTAAACACGATCGCTGACGAGATCTACCACTTGGGTTTCGAGATTAATGGAATAACCCTCGAAAACGAAGATGGCGACGCAAACCAGAGCATTAACGTTATCGCCGGTTACCTCAATAATTTGCTCGCCGCCGACTTGGCGGACGGTAGCTTGGCGGGTGACGTGGTCAGTCAGCCCAGCCCACCGCCCAGCCTACCCACTGGAGGGACCGGTTCGGGCGGCGAAACCAATGCCGGAACTGATACCGATACCCCTACGGGTACAGGTCTCGACGCCTGGGTGAATATCATTCTCAATGATCCTGCCTGGCCCACGAGAATCGGGTACGGATTGCTCACCCAGGAAGACGTTGAGGCCGGTGCCGACGCGGCCAACGGCATGAACCACATAATTGTGGAGAGCATCATAGAAACCGGCGTCGCAAACGATAGCACGCTGAACGGCGCCGACATGCGCTTGGTCAATGAATACATCCGCACCAACCATCTCGAGGACTGGATTGCGCTTCACGGCGACGACGAGGGCAATGTCGAAACCGGTTTCCATCGTGTCCAGGGGGATGGAGCGTCATCGAAATTGTACGGAAAGTCTGCCGTCGATTCCGTCATGGACGAGACCTACCACCTGGGTTTCGAGATCGTCGGTCGATTTCTTTACAATGAGGACGGTAACGTCAACCAGAGCATCAATGTGGTTGCCAGTTATCTCAACCAGGCACTCGCCGCTGATCTGGCAAATGGCAGTTTAAGCAACGACACGGCGCTTCCGGATATAGGCCCCCTCACCGGCACCGGTCTCGATGATCTGATCACGATTATCCTGGAAGATCCCGGGCTAAACGCGGCCACCCCAGTGGACGAGGTCTATGGCGGGGCCGCGGCCAGGGTTCACCGCCTCGACGGGCGGGCCGGGGCCGCGGCCGCCAACGCGATGAACCATATCCTTGTGGAGGGGATCAATGCGACCGGAATCGGTGGCGATGGTTTGCTCACGGGCGCGGACATGCGCGACCTCAACGCCTTCATTCGCGGTAACTATCTCAATCAGTGGACCGAACTCCACGGTGACGACGAGGGTGGCCAGGAAACCGGCTTCCATTTGGTGCAGGGTGACGGCGGGACGACCACTCTGTTCGGAAAAAGGGCGATCGACTCCGTCATGGACGAGACCTACCATCTCGGGTTCCTGATCAATGGATTGACGCTCGAGAACGAGGACGGGGACGCCAACCAAAGCATCAATGTCGTTGCCAGCTACCTCGACCGACTGCTCGAGGAAGAACTTGCCAATGGTGAGTTCGACGCCATTGTTGCTTAACAGGATGCAACTGACAGTCTAGCGAGTCCAATAATTGGAACAGTGACGGAGGAGCGGCATCCGGTTGGCTGCTCCTCCCAGTCGTTTGCGGGGTTGAGATCCAAAGTAGCATCGGCGGGCATTTTGATGCTGCGCCTTGCAATTGGCCCAAAACAACCCTGTCTCGGCGGATCGCGATAGCCGCGCCGTTGTCGGTGGACTTCGGAGCGTGGGTGTCCGGTTCTTCGCGAGTCTTCGTCCTCGCCATAAACCTTATGCCGCATTTCTTGGGACACATTCCCAAACTCAATGGTGTGCAGCGCAGCGCGTGCGCGAATTGCTGCATGTCAGTCAGTGAGCTTTTTCGCATTATAGATTTTGCTGTTTCTGGGTAAATATTGCGATATCATAATGATTATCAAGAATTGGATAAATATATTAGAATTATATCCATTAAAATATTTATAACGCGACCGTATCGTCCGGTTTTTGAATCCATATTACCAGTAAGTGATTTCCTATTACCAGTAGGTTAACGCAAGATTTGCAATGAAACCTGTGGGTGATGGCATCACAACTTGCCTTAACCTAATCACAATCTCGCTCCATTTCGGCCGCATTCAGCCCCTTTATTGCGCTACCGAGAACAACAACGGGTGTGGCGGCGGGAGCCTGGATCAACCAAGCCGAACGTCGCGGTGCCAGCGGGAGCAGTTCCCCGCGCACAGCCTTGCGGGCTTCAAAAGTACAGTCGCCGTCCACGAACAGGGCGCTTCTGAAATGATCAAAGGAAGGGAAATCACGTGGCGACAATCAGTGGAATAAATTCAAGTAAAACAATAACTGGTACGGACACTGGCCTCGATAAGATACCGGAGA
>CAKZLS010000281.1 GCA_937127205.1 uncultured Rhodospirillales bacterium | reverse complement strand
CCGATCACGCCGATTGGGACGAACTGACGCAGACCATTGCCGATGTCCGCGCCGGCGATATCCTAGTGACCCATGGCCGCGAAGAGGCTCTGGTTCATCACGCCCGATCCCAGGGCCTGCGGGCGGTGCCGCTGGATCTTCACGGATACGAGGAAGAGGGGTCGTGAAGGCCTTCTCCGCGCTACTCGACGGGCTGGTCTTCACTCCCGGGCGAAACGCCAAGATTCGCCTGTTGACCGAGTATTTTCGCACCACGCCGGACCCGGACCGCGGCTACGGGCTCGCGGTGCTGGCCGACACCTTGTCGTTCGCTCACGCCAAGCCGTCGCTGATCCGCAAACTGGCGAACGAACGGGTCGACCCCGAACTCTACGCATTATCCTACGACTATGTGGGCGACCTGGCGGAAACCACCGCCCTGATCTGGCCGGAACGGGGAAACGGCGAAAACCCGCCCCCCGCGCCAACGCTTTCGGAGGTGGTTACCCGGTTGTCGGGCGCGTCGCGCGGCGATGTCCCCGAGCTCACCGCGAATTGGCTGGACGGTCTCGATGCGAGCGGTCGGTATGCGCTATTGAAGGTCATCACCGGGGGGCTCAGGGCGGGCGTCTCGGCCCGGCTGACCAAGGTCGCACTCGCGGGTTATGGCAGCGTTTCCGTCAATGACATCGAGGAAGTCTGGCACGGCCTGTCGCCGCCCTACGTCTCAATGTTCGCGTGGCTGGAAGGCCGCGCCGACCGCCCCGCCATCGGCGACACGCCGGTTTTCCGGCCGCTGATGCTGGCCAACCCGCTGGACGAGAAAGAATTTTCCACGCTCGAGCCCGGCGACTTCCTGGCGGAGTGGAAGTGGGACGGCATCCGGGTCCAATTGGCCGGGCGCGCGGACGACGGCCGCATCTTCTCGCGCGGCGCCGACGACATCACGGGCAGTTTTCCCGATGTGGCCGAACATCTCACCTTCGACGCCGTGCTCGACGGCGAATTGCTGGTGGTGCGGGACGGCGAGGTGGCACCGTTCAACGACCTGCAACAGCGCCTCGGCCGCAAGACCGTGTCGGCGGCCAAGCGGGGACAGTACCCCTGTCACGTGCGGCTCTACGATATCCTCCTGGAAGATAGCGAGGATCTGCGCGCATGTCCCTTCGCCGAGCGGCGCGCGCGCCTGGAAGCGTGGTTCGAGCGCCATCGGCCGGAACGCATGGACGTGTCGCCGCTGGTGGATTTCGACGATTGGGCCGCACTCTCGCGCATTCGCGCCACAACCCGCGCCGCCGGTATCGAGGGACTGATGTTGAAACGCAAGGACAGTCCCTACGTGGCCGGTCGGCCGAAGGGGCCTTGGTTCAAGCTGAAGCGCGACCCGTTGATGGTGGATTGCGTGCTGATGTATGCGCAACGGGGACACGGCAAGCGGTCGTCGTTCTATTCGGATTTCACCTTCGGCTGCTGGCGCGCCAATGGGTCGCTGGCGCCCGAACTGGTGCCCGTGGGTAAGGCCTATTTTGGTTTTACCGATAAGGAATTGGCCGACTTGGATCGTTGGGTGCGGAACAACACCACCGAGCGCTTCGGACCGGTGCGGGCGGTGTCGCGGGGTTTGGTCCTGGAGATCGCCTTTGACTCGGTTCATCCGTCGAGCCGGCACAAGTCAGGAGTGGCGATGCGCTTTCCTCGCGTCCATAGGATCCGCTGGGACAAGCCGGTGGCGGAGGCCGACAAAGTCGAATTTCTCGAGGGCTTGATAGAGGGCTAGGGGAGACGGACTTTAGCCGTCCACCAACTCGAGTTTCGGCTGTCCTGGTCGCACCGCCACGGCCATGTAATTCACCGAATCATCCTTGCCGACACGGAAGGAGCCGGTCAGCGGAGAGTAGATAACTCCCACCTGCTCGGTCATGGACACGTTGTGGCGCCGCAATTTCCCGGCTAACTCGTGGGGCCGGATAAACAGCTTCCAGTCGTGGGTGCCCTTGGGGAGCAGCCGCAGAACGTATTCGCCAACGATCTTGGCGAATAGCAGCGATTTCAGGGTCCGGTTCAGGGTCGCCACCACCATGATGCCGCCCGGTTTCATCAACCGGCAACAGGACTCCACGAATCCGTCGACATTGGCCACGTGTTCGATCACCTCGGCGTTGACGATGACGTCGAATTGCTCTCCTGCCCCGACCAGGTCTTCGGCCAGCGCATGGCGGTAGTCGACGTTGACGTAATTGGCGGCCGCGTGAACGCCGGCCACGTGTACCAGCTTGGCGGTGGCATCGATGCCGACCACATCGGCGCCGAGCAACGCCAACGGCTCGCTCAGCAATCCGCCGCCGCACCCGATATCGAGAACCCGAAGACCGTCGAGCGGCAAGTGCTTTTCCGGGTTCCGGTCGAAATGGTTGCACACACGATCACAGATGAACTTCAGCCGCACCGGATTGAGCTGGTGGAGAGTCTTGAAGCGGCCGTCCGGGTTCCACCACTCTTCGGCCATGGATGTGAAGTACGCGATCTGTTTTGGATCGGCGGTCGTTGCCTCCGCCAACGGTGTATCGAGCTGGTCTCGCCTGATCATCGTACCCGCGCTCATTGTTAGAGGATGTAAATAGTCAGTACGGATCAAAACCGGAAACGGACCAGTATCTATGTGGGTGATCGCGTGTGAGATCCAGTGCGTATAACCTCTGCAAGACAACCAAACCCGATGACGGAGAGAACCGTGTCAGCACCCACCAATGAACCTCAATGCATGACCATGTATTACGATGGCGCGTGCCCTGTCTGTTCGAAAGAGGTTGCGATGTATCGCAAGCTCGATCGCGACGGGGCGATCCGCTGGCACGACGTGAGCGAAAGCGAAGGCGATCTCGACGCGGACCGCGTGAGCCAGGCGGACGCGCTGACTGTGCTTCACGCACGACTCCCGGACGGCCGATTGGTCAAGGGCGTCGACGCGTTCATCGCGGTTTGGGACCGGTTGCCGGGGTTCAAGACTTTCGCGCGCGTGGCCCGCTGGAGGCCGGTCACCTGGATGCTGGAGAAAGGCTACGCATGGTACGCGCCGCGTCGCAAGCGGTTGGCCCGTATGCTCGAGCCGGCCGGTAAGGCCGCGCGGTAAGCGGGCGCGATAGATGACGAATTGCCGTAATCGGAGGGTCCCATGATGTTTAAGCCCAAGCCCATCCAACCGAAGCCCGGCCAGGAGTCGGTCTGGGACTATCCGCGCCCGCCGCGGCTGGAGCCGGTCGACAAGCGGCTCCGCGTGGTCTTCGGCGGTGTCACCATCGCCGACACCGAACGCGGCCACCGGGTGCTGGAGACCAGCCATCCGCCGGTTTACTATTTCCCGCCCGACGACATCCGAATGGAGCATTTGACCGGCGTCGGCGGCGGGTCGTTTTGCGAATGGAAGGGACCGGCCGCTTACTACGATATCGAGGTGGAGGGCAGGCGCGCAAACCGCATGGCGTGGTGCTATCCACGGCCGACACCGGGCTTCGTTGATATCGCCGGGCACGTGGCTTTCTACTGTCACCCCATGGACGCATGCTTCGTCGGCGACGAACAGGCGCGTCCGCAACCGGGAAATTTTTACGGGGGCTGGGTGACGGATGACGTGGTGGGGCCGTTCAAGGGAGATCCCGGAACGGCCGGCTGGTAATCCCTAAAACGGAACTTCCGTTCCATCCCAGGCGAACAGTTTGCCCGATTGTTCGGGCGACAGGCCATCGATCACCGATAACAGATGTCCGGCGGACTTTTCCGGTGAAAATAGCTTTCCGTCCGGCACGTTGGATTGGAACGGCTTGGAGAGACGGCTGTCCACCGTGCCGGGATGCAGCGCGACGCACAGTGCATCGGGGTTCGACCGCT
>CAKZLS010000280.1 GCA_937127205.1 uncultured Rhodospirillales bacterium | reverse complement strand
GATAGATGCTACGTAATTAATTTTCGTATCATAATTAACAAAAATTTAACCAAATATCGGCATTAATAAAATGAATGCCATAAACATATTATATACTGCAAATATCCTTTTGGGTCTTTCTGCTGCGTTTGTTTCGAACGTTTCGAGATCGTATATTTTCCGCACGAATTCCCGGTCGGTGAGGCGGAGATCGAGAGCGTTGGGGGTGATCTTGAGGTCGAACCAGAGCGCGCCGGCGACGGCGAGGGACGCCACCGCCCAGTGCTGCCGGGTGGCCAGCATGAACGAAAGGGTGAACAGCACCACCGCCCAGCGCCGGAGAAAATACAGCACCATATAGCTCGGCGTCCGCCACTGTTTCTCCCGCGCTACCGCGTCGATGATCGCCTCGCGGTCCGGCCCGCCGGTCATGCCCCACCTTGAGAAAATCGGACGCTACCCTTTTCTCGCTTTTCCCACTGGCCTGGCACGTGGAAATAGGATTGCGTCCCCTTTCCCCAGGCGTATCCTGACACCGAAACGGTCGGTTGGTTTGTCGCGATGACGCTGGACTGGGTTGTCATGATTCTTGGCCCCCTCTAGTTTTCTTCACAAGATGTTGAGCAACTCTTTGCCCCTTCGCGTGGATGTTCATCATTATGGGCGAGCAAAAACCCATTGCGCTGCACATGTTCGCATACGCAAATACGACGTAGTCCTGTATGACTTTGTCGCACGCAGAAGAAAAACTAATAAAAATAACAAATCCGATAAATATTAATAAAATAAATATTATAATAAGTATAATAAATGGAATATCATTTAGAGTCCTAACGCCATAGTAGCCATGATCTTTCCATTTATTTAAGCTTATTTTTTCATTTTTAAAGAAATGAGGGGGAGGAATATTGGATATAGGGCAATTTATTGATAATAATAAAATATAAGAAAAGCCAAAAAGCCATGAAATCATATATATAATCTCATCATTTATAATAACTTTTTTATCGTAATCTATTAAAATTGGTGAAAAAATTGTTGCTAATATAATAGTGAAAATAACTATATTGAAATAGTCAAAAAGTTTACCGCTTTTTTTCGTAATATTTTCTTCAAACACTTCACAGTCGTAGATTTTCCGGACGAATTCGCGGTCGGTGAGGCGGAGGTCGAGGGCGTTGGGGGTGATCTTCAGGTCGAGCCACAGCGCGCCGGCGACGGCGATGGCCGCCACCGCCCAGTGCTGCCGCGTGCCCAGCATGAACGAGAGGGTGAACAGCACCACCGCCCAGCGCCGCATGAAGTACAAGACCAGATAGGGCGGCGTCCGCCACGGCTTCTCCCGCGCCACCGCGTCGATGATCGCCTCGCGGTCCGGTCCGCCGGTCATGCCCCACCTTTGTTGAAATCGGGACCCAAGCACCGAGCCCACTGTCCGCTGGCCGCCAGACCATGGTGAACGACATGTGTGTGGCGTGCTCTTTCACCTATCGCAGCCACGACCAGTTCGGCTTTTCCATTTCCCCGCAAGGCGCACCTTCACTGTTTGCCCTCCGCTGACGGCGGTCCGTGGTGGGATCCATGTGTCTATTGCGCCGGTCCGGCTCGCCCGCCAGGTCCTTTTAGAATTCGGAGGCTTTAGAACCCCATATTCAACCTAAGGTATCTATTTCCAAGCACGCTGTCCAGCAAAGATTCCCCAAATGAGGTATGTATTTTTCTTGTAAATAGGAATGAATGTCAAAGTGTTACGCGCGCCGCATGAACAGCGAAGCGGGCGCCGGATTGCCGCGCTCAACCCCTGCATGGAGCCCAGTGGGCGTGATGCCCATCCAGGCTCTTATGCCGCGAGGGCCAAGCCGTGAATCATCGGATCGAGGCCCTGGCCGGCGGCCGTGACCTCCGTCGAGGCGATGTCGGCGAAACGGATCCGGTCGGCCTCGCGGTTGAATGCCGCCTCGGGATGGACGATCGCATGATCATGGCAGGGGCGACACGAGCCGCTCAGGAGCGAATTTCTACTGTGCGTGGGGTTGATATCGACTTTTTGATCGACACCCCCCCCCACCTCGGAACTCGCCGGTCGGGTAAGGAACGGACGTTGGTGACCGTCCACCCGTTCGCCCATGCCTTCTACTCGCCGTCCTTGACCCTCTGCCCGGTGGCGCGCGCGGCCAGGGCGGCGGCGAGGAACTGGTCGAGATCGCCATCCAGCATGGCCTGAGTGCTGGAGGTCTCGACGTTGGTGCGAAGGTCCTTCACCATCTGGTAGGGGTGCAGCACGTACGAGCGGATCTGATGACCCCAGCCGATGTCGCTCTTGGCGTCGTGCTCGGCCCGGGTTTCGTCTTCGCGCCGCTGCATTTCCTGTTCGTAGAGGCGTGCCCGCAGCATCTGCATGGCCGCCGCCTTGTTGCGGTGCTGTGAGCGGTCGTTCTGACACTGCACGACAATGCCGGACGGAATGTGGGTGATCCGCACCGCGCTGTCGGTTCTGTTCACGTGCTGCCCGCCGGCGCCGGACGCGCGGTAGGTGTCGATCCGCAGGTCGCTGTCCGCCACCTCGATCTCGATGGAATCGTCGATTACCGGATACACCCCCACCGAGGCAAAGCTGGTGTGCCGCCGGGCGCTGGAGTCGTAGGGCGAGATGCGGACCAGCCGATGCACGCCGGTTTCGGTTTTCATCCACCCGTAGGCATCCGGTCCGCTGAGCCGGAACGTGGTCGACTTGATGCCGGCTTCTTCTCCGGGACTTTCCTCGATCAGCTCGATCTTGTAGCCGTGACTTTCGCCCCAACGGATGTACATTCGGGCCAGCATTTCGGCCCAGTCCTGGGCCTCCGTTCCGCCGGCGCCGGCATGCACCTCGAGAAAGCAATCGTTGCCGTCCGCTTCTCCCGACAGCAGCGTCTGAAGCTCGGCTTTCTGCGCGGTCTCGCCCATGCGCATGAGCACATCCTCGGCCTCGGAAACCACATCGGCGTCGCCTTCGGCCTCCCCCATCTCCACCAATTCGACATTGTCGGAGAGGTCGCGTTCGAGGTCATCGATCAGCGCGAGGCGTTGCTCCACGCGGGTGCGCTCGCGCATCACCTTTTGCGCTTCGTCGGGATTGTCCCAGAGCGAGGGATCTTCGGCGCGGGCGTTCAGTTCGTCGAGGCGTCGTCGCGCGGCATCGTAGTCAAAGATGCCTCCTCAGCCGAACCAGGCTATCTCGGGTTTCTTGAACAACGGTTTCGATTTCGGCGCGCATGGGTGTTCCCGTCCGGTCACTTTAAAGTCCCCGACGCCTTTTAATGCCTAGCCGCCCGCTTGGAAACCCCGGTTCAACCGGACCAGGTCGCGCCAGCGCTGATCCCTCTTGGCAAACGCGTCCACATACCGGCCTTGAAACAGTCCGATCCCCAAGGACTGTCCGAAGGCGACGGCGTCGGGCGTGCCCACGCGCGTAATGACCAATCGGGGATGGCCTTCGGACTTCGGCGCCGCCGTCAAAATTTCCGCGCCTTGCTTTCCGGCGAGGTCCATCAGCTCCGGGTCCCAGTGGATTTTCACGAAGTCCACGCCCGAACAGACCCGGTCGATCTGTCCAAGCGCCGGCGCGGTGACGCCGTCGACGCAGATCCGATACCCGCGCTCGCGGAGAAAGGCCCGCGCACGCTCGTAGGCGTTGCTTTCCGAGACCGCGTCGGCGCATTGAAGCTCGATCACGGTGGACCTGCGGCCGGTTTCGTCCAGGCTACTGTCGAACCGGGAAAAATCATCGGACAGAACGGTCGACAGGTTCAAATTGATACTAATGCCGCGATCCGAGTGCTCGACCTGGTTGCGCGTCAGCGACGACAGCATGGCTTTGTCGAGAACCCGCGTGGTGCAGCGAAACAGGGCGCTGTTGGAGGTCAAGTTGCCGCGCGGGAGAACGGCTTCGCCTAGATCGGGGATCGAATAGTAGAACTCGCGGAACAGGGGGCGCGGATACATCTGACGTCCGAGCGCATAGACCGCTTGGCGGCGCAGCAAATTCGACAAATCGGCGTTTTGCAGGGCCTGTGATAACCGGATTGCGGTCTCGCGGGTCGCCGAGACATTGCCGTCTTCGTTCACCGGCTCCGATCCCCGAACGTTCGGTAGCGGTCCCGGTTCGCCGCTCGAGCGCAAATCCCCGAGCTCCATGGCGC
>CAKZLS010000279.1 GCA_937127205.1 uncultured Rhodospirillales bacterium | reverse complement strand
GTTTTCCGCGGAACGCTCCAGTTCCTCGCGGGTTTGTCCGAGCTGGATCCACCCGCCGTCGCGCCAGCGTTCGAGCATGTCTCCGTAATGCTTCGAGAGCGGGTTTCCCGATTGCCCGGTGGCAATGACAAACCGTGATTTGCCCAGTTCAGCAAGGTCGTAGACAGCTCGGAATCCGGCGCCGTGGACGTGGGCAAACGGCCGGACGGGATCCCACACGAAATGCGCGCCTCGGTTTACGGTGTAATAGCCGCCGTTGCTTTCGATCTCCAGGTCCACAAACTTGTTAAGTACGGGGACATGAGTGAACAGCGAATGAGCAAACCGGGCCTTGTGCACATCGCCCCACCGCCAGTCCTTTACGCCCTCGCCGAATTCGCTGGATAGCGCGGCCAAGGCTTCTGCGAGAGACGCTTCCAACGGGGCCGCGCACGGTTCACTGGGGCCCGTGTCGACATCGTCGCACCAATGGCTTTTCTCCTCCAGAACGGTGGCGATGAAACGGGGACGTTGGTGCCAATACCGCTGCCACATGTTGCCCAACTCATCGCTGTAGACCGCGCGGTTGAAGGCGCGCAGCCACGCCGCGAAGATCAGCGGTTCGGGACGGTCGCGGTACATCTCGCCGGACCAATCCCGGAGCAGGGGCACCACGTCGCCAAATCGCTCGCGGTCCGGCAATTGCTCGAGCATCATCGGCAGCAGATGCCTTGCCATGAGGGAAAGGTTATCCATCAGCATCGCGCTCATGGTATCCGGGCTCTGCGGATCTTCGCCGGACAGCATGTCGGCGATCCGCCGCGCGCGGTACCCGGGATCCCAGCTGTCCCCGAGATACCAAAGATAGTCTTCCGGCGTAATGTCTTCATTGGCGTTGAGCAGGCGCCCCGACGCCGGGTTGTAGGCCTGCGGCAAGTCGTCGAACGCCACGTATCCCGTCCAGTCGGCCGCGCCGTCCCATCCCACGCTCGGCCGTCCCCGCAGATCGGAGCCGCGGACGGGAACCCTGCCCGGCGCGAGAAAACCGATGTTGCCCGCCACATCGGCGTAAACGAAATTGAGCTGAGGCGCGTGAAATCGCTCGAGAGCGTCGACGAACCGCGGCCAGCTTTCGGACCGGAACAGCCGAAAGGCCGCTTCGGGGGTGTCGTCGTCGTCCTGGAGGTAAGTCGCCGCCAAGGCGAGAACGCGCTCACCTGTAGGATCGGCGCCGGCCATCGACGCCGGGACCTTGCCCGTCCGCTCGGGAAGGTCGGAAATCACCGGCCCGTGACGGGTCTCGCGCACGGTCAGGTCCACGTCGTCCGCGTCCTTGACCTCGATGGTTTCCACCCGTGTGTCGAACGGCCGTGGGCCATTGGCGGTAAAATAGAGACCGGGGTTCTCCGGATCGACGATTTCGACGAACAGGTCTTCGATATCGCTGCCCGTTGAGGTCATTCCCCAGGCAACACGCTGGTTGTGACCCAGAATGGGAAAGGGAAACCCCGGGCTCGATGCGCCGCTGAAGTGCAGGTCGGGCGTGCGGATGCTCAGCAAGTACCAAAGGATCGGCGCCGAGAATCCCAAGTGCGGATCGTTGGCGAGCAGCGGTTTTCCGGTGGTCGTTAGTTCGCCCGCAACAGCCCAGACGTTAGAGGCGCTCCGAGCGCCTCGCTGCCACCCGGGTTGTCCTGCGAGGATGTCCTCGAAATTCATGCCGCGACCAACACCTGCCGGATCTCCCGTGGTCAAGGGGGCACCGGCCGGGTAGGGGGGCCAAAGCTCGTCCACCTGCTGCGGGGTGAGGAAATCGGAAAAATGCGCGCGCAGGAGCTCCTTGCGATGGTTGGTGGCCAGGCGCAGCGCCATGATCTTGATCCAGACAAGAGAGTCCGCGGGGCGCCATGGCTCGGGGTCGATCCCCAGAACGAGGAACTCGGGCGGCAATGGACCGGGGCGATCACCCAACCATGCATTGACGCCGGCCGCGTAGGCCTCGAAGGCGCGCCGGACATCGTCGGGGAGCGACGCGTATTGCCGTTCCGCCCGGCGGTACACGCCGAGTGTCCGCATGAACCGATCGGACCTCAGGCCCGGAGATCCGATAACCTCGGCCAGGCGGCCGGCACCCAGGCGGCGCATGCTCTCCATCTGCCACAACCGATCCTGGGCATGGGCATACCCGGTGGCGAACAGCGCGTCATCGATCGATTGGGCGAAGATATGGGGAACCCCGTGCTCGTCCCGCAGCACCTCCGCCGGCCCCGACAAGCCATCCAAACCGGCGACCGCGCCCGACCCCGGCAGGGACCCACGCAGCCACAGGAAACCGCCGACCACAATGATCACAAGGCCGGCCAGCAAGCCGCCAACCACCCAAAGGGCCCGTTTCCCAATACGTTGCATGGTATCGCTACCCCCCCATTTGCCGCCGATACACTCTCCCTTCGCTTCCTGGGATCGTCAAGAAATTCCAGACAACAACCGCTTAGCTCGATGGGGGTGGGACTCCCCACCATTGATCAAGGTATT
>CAKZLS010000278.1 GCA_937127205.1 uncultured Rhodospirillales bacterium | reverse complement strand
TTAATAGATAAACGACATCAAGGTGGAACGCGGAGCACCCCGCCCTGCACCCGGCCAACGCCTCACAAGTCCTCTTAAGACCGGTTCCCGTCGACGCCATCGTTGGCTCTTGCTTAGCGCTGTCGGCATTCTGCCGCGCGGATGTCACCAAAGCTCTTCCCGAATCTACACAGATTACAGTAATATCAGGACTTGGGTTCTCATGGTCCCGTCCGTCACGCGTCCGATATCCTGCGCGCGTCAGATAAAGATTACCGACCTGATCTGATCTCGAAGGCCAGGCCGCAGACAAGACGAGGGGTTAAACCAAGGCTGATTGATGGGGACTTATTCTGATCGTATTTCCCACGTTCTCTGCTACAGGGGCCGCGCCGGCGACGGGAACCCATCGTCAAACGGTCCGGACGCTCTGAGGATACGCGCGACACGTCGTTGTTATTGGCCCGCAAATCGGCGCGAACGCGAAGAACGCCCGGTTCAGTCAAGACTGTACCGAGCGATCTAATATCTTTGGTATTTCTTGCGTGAACAGCGCCGCTGGCAGATTTCTGCTTTCGCACCGCGTTGATAAGCGCTGGTTCCGACGCCGTTCCTCTTCCACTCAGCGATCGGAACCCTCGGAGGACGTCGCTTCATCGATGTAGTAAGCAACGGCTTTCTCGAGAATGCTCTGATACGTCGTGCCCCAAAGCCCGGAAAGGCTCTTCAACCGCACAAACTGATCGTGGCGAACCCGAAAAGTCAGTTTCTTCCACTCCTCCTTCGGTTCCGGACGACCGGGAGTCTCCAGCCGGTTCTTCAGTTTCCGCCAGTTCGCATAAACTTCGTGCTCGGTGACGACCGTGCTTTCGGCTTTGGCAGCCTCCTCCGGCACCGGAGCGCGCCTCTGAATCAGGCCGGAAAGCGACGATGAAACGTCTTCGCTAGATTGCTGCTTCTTCGCGTTCTTCTTTTTCGCTGCGTTCTGCGGGAAATGCGAGAGACTGCCGTGCCCCAGATTGGGACCGGTGCGGCCCGCCGGGGCAGCCTCGCCCTTACGGGCGAACAGTTGCTCGCTGTGAACAAGAACGTTATTCTGAGCCATTGTCATCACCGCGCCACTGCCTCGGGTTTGGCAGCCTTTCGACGACCGAAACCGGCACTTTTCGGCGCTTGAAATACACCGGTTCCCCGAGTTACGTGATGATCATCCTTGTCGAGGCGGGACGCGATGTACGTCCACAACTCGGCAATTTCAGTGGCGGAGCGTGACTCCGGATTGGTTTCCGCAACCGAGCAACCGTGGATCATGCTGGTGGCAAAATCCACACGCTGGTTGATGGTCACCGGCGCCACGGTTCCGTGCTGCGACAACGCGATTGCCGTATCCGATGTGATCTTCGCGCGCGTGGCCGCATTGACCGCGAAGATTAAGGGTTTTTGCTGACCATCGATAATGTCGATCGTGGCCCCGACCGCGCGCAAATCATGAGGTGAAGGCCGGGTCGGCACGATTACAAGATCGGCAAATCCGACAATCTGCCGGATAACATCGGTCACGGCGGGGGGGGTATCGATGAATACCAGCTTGACTCCGGTCCGCTCCAACTGACGCAGATCCTCGTGCAAATAGTCCACCTGTGCCTTCATGAACACCGGCGTCTCCACCTGACGAGCGTTCCACCAGTCGGACAGGCTTCCTTGTGGGTCGGTGTCGATAACCGCTACCGGACCGGCTCCGTCAAGTTCGGCCTGAACCGCCAACTGCCCGCACAACGTGGTTTTCCCGGATCCACCTTTCTGGGAAGAAAACACGATCACCTGCATCGACGGCCGCGCGGTTCCCGCTGCGGGCTGAACCCCGTCAAACTCCGAAAGCTCTTCTTCCGAATTAAAATGGAGCTTCAGCATCGCCATCTTCCTTCACCGCCGTCGATGAGTTGATGTAATCCTGAAAATGCCACCGATCTTTTCCTTTCTGATTGAACATTCATTGCAATTCGGCAAATTAAGCGCCACGAATTTCATAAAATCTGATGTATTCAATTCACATTACGGATTTTTATATCACACGCATTGATAGGTTCCGAATTTATATTTTGCGTCCATAATACTCATAAAATATATAAAATTTTTTTATTATTTATTTTGCCGAACCGAGCGTGGCGGGCACGCGACACCTGGACGCATGCTCCCGTCGCGCCGGCGGCAGCCGGCACGATAACGATATCAGTACCAGCGGCTGCGCTTTTCCGCCGGCACGGCAAATGTTTCGGTTAAATTGTACCCTTGCCCAGGTATCCGAGAGGGTCCATCGGCTTCTTGCCTTTGCGCAACTCGAAATGAAGCTGCGGCTTTGTGACGCTGCCGGATGTTCCGACCTTGGCGATGACCTGCCCTTTTCGAACCGAGTCTCCGCGGCCGACCAGCAACGTCTCATTGTGAGCATAGGCGGTCACCCAACCCCCGGCGTGCTTGATCAGCAGCATGTTCCCGAAGCCGCGAAGCTCATTTCCGGCATAGGCGACCACGCCGCTCTGCGACGCCACCACGGGTGTACCGCGCGGAACCTCGATGTTGATGCCATCGTTATGCAGGCCTTTTGTCTTGCGACCAAATTTGGATACGATTGTTCCTTCAACGGGCCAGATGAAGCCGGGTGTCTTTGCCGCAGGAGGCGACGGGATCTTCGCCGGCGGCACCGGCGCCCTGGCAACGACAGGTGTGGCCGCTGCAGGGCCCGAAGGCAGGCTTGGTCGCGCCGAAACCTTGGGGATACGAAGGGTCTGCCCGGGGCGCGGTTGGTCGACGGCGGTGAGGCCGTTCAAGCTGGCAAGAGCGCTTTCTTCGACCCCGTAGGCTCGCGCAACACTCTCCATCGTCTCGCCCTCATCAACGATGTGTTCGCCGTCGCGCCACAGCGTCACCCGCTGGCCGACGATGAGGTGATAGGGCGGTTTCAGGTTATTGGTCCGAATGATTTTGTCGACCGGCACGCCATGGCGGCGCGACAACGCGAAGACCGTATCCCCGCGCCCGACCCGAACGATGTTTTCGCCCGGCAACCCGCGAACCGCCATAGCGGGTGGAGCAGGAACGGTCGCTGGATTCCCGGCGGCGACCGGTGCCCGAGGAACAACCCGCGCGGATGCCAGAGCCGGATCCGTTCCCGGTTGTCCGACGGTTGCGGGACGGGTGCTCGCCCCCGACCCCGGTACTTGAATCCACCCGCACCCGCCAACCGAGGTCAACGCCAATACCGCGAATGAAAGCAAGGTATGGCGCCAGGATGCGGCGGTCATGGGCCGATGACCATTGAGCGAGGGTCGCGCATCGCCTATTCCGGTCCGGTGTCTGCGATCAGGGGAACGAACCTTATTTCTCCCATATCGTCAATATCGAGGCCTTGTTCGGTGCGCACCACTTTGAGCAACCGCGGCTCACCGGCACCGTCGTCGACCGGCACCACCATTACGCCGCCGATGGAGAGTTGCTCTGCGAGAACGGGGGGAACGTCGGTCGCGGCTGCCGTCACGATGATCCGTTCGAACGGCGCCTGCTCGCGCCACCCCAGGGTGCCATCACCCACTTTCGCCGTAATGTTGGTGAAGGCCAATTCGGCGAACCGCTGTTCCGCGATTTCCAGAAGCTCCCGGTATCGTTCAATGGTATAGACGCGGCGGCAAAGCCGGGACAGCACAGCGGCCTGATATCCTGAACCGGTTCCCACTTCCAGAACCTTGGTCCGCTCATCCACCTGCAATGCCTGGGTCATCGTGCCCACAACCAGAGGCGCGCTCATGGTTTGGTGGCACCCGATGGGTATGGTGGCGTTTTCGTAAGCCTGATCGCGCATGGATTCGGGCGCGAACACCTCTCTCGGAATGCGTTCGATCGCCGCCAGCACCCGGGTATCGTGCACGCCGCCGCTGCGAAGATGCATGATCAACCGGATTTTGCGCGAATCGGGGTTCACCGGAACGCCTCCTCCCCCTTGAGCACGTCGAGAGCGCCGTGGTGGGTGAGATCCAGGGTGAGCGGCGTCACCGAAATGGCTCCGCGGTGGACGGCTTCGAGGTCCGTTCCCTTGCGACCGCGATCTTCTTCACGCCCTCCGCCGATCCAAAAATAAGGCTGACCGCGCGGGTCCATGCCTTCCACCATGCACCCGCCGATCTTGCGCCGCCCCTGGCGGGTCACCTCCACACCCGTAACCGAGGCGGCTGGAACGTGAGGGATATTGACGTTTAGCACAACATCCATAGGCCACTCCGTCGCGGCCAAGCGCCGAAGCAGGCCGCCGATGCATTGCTCCGAGGTGCCCCACAAAACCTGTTTTTGATCGTCATATACCTGGCTTAGCGCGATGGATCGGAACCCCAGCAGAGCGCCTTCCTTCGCCGCGGCGACGGTTCCAGAATAGGTGACGTCCTCACCCAGGTTTCCGCCCCGGTTGATGCCGGACAGCACGAGATCGGGCGGACTGTCTTTCATCACCTGGTGCACGGCGATCAAGACGCAATCGGTGGGCGTGCCGTCCACGGTATACCGGCGCTCGCCGACTTCGCGCAGGAACAGCGGGCGGCGCATGGTCAGGGAGTGGCTGGCGGCGCTTTGCTCGGTTTCCGGCGCCACCACCCACGTTTCCCTAGCGACGCCCCGAACGATGTTCTCCAACAGCTTCAGGCCCGGCGCGTGAATACCGTCGTCATTGCAAATGAGTACCCGCGCATGGGCGAGATCAATGGGACCGTGAACCATCGGCTTCGATCACTTCCAATCCGCCCATGTAGGGCACCAGCGCCGTCGGGATGTCCACCAATCCGTCCGCCCGTTGATAGTTTTCCAGAACCGCGATCAACGTGCGCCCCACCGCCAAACCCGAACCGTTGAGGGTATGGACGAACCGGGTGCCCTTCTCTCCCTCCGGCCGGTAGCGGGCCTTCATCCGCCGCGCCTGAAAGTCGCCGCAGTTGGAACAGCTCGAGATCTCCCGGTAGCGCTGCTGGCCCGGAAGCCAAACCTCGACATCATGGGTTTTGCGGGCCGCGAACCCCGTGTCTCCAGCGCTCAACACCACCGTTCGGAACGGAAGGTCCAGCCGCTTCAGCACTTCCTCGGCACAGGCCGTCATCCGATCGAGCTCGGCTTCCGACTCGTCTGGCCGGACGATGCTCACCATCTCCACCTTGGAAAACTGATGCTGGCGGATCATGCCCCGGGTGTCCTTGCCCGCCGCCCCGGCCTCGGCACGGAAGCACCACGTCATTGCCGTGCGGCGAACCGGCAACTCGCTCTCGTCGAGGATTTCCTCGGCCACAAGATTGGTTAGCGGCACTTCGGCCGTAGGGATCAACCAAAAATCATCGCCGGTCCGGAACAGATCCTCGCCGAACTTGGGCAATTGGCCGGTTCCGAACAGCGCGCTGTCGCGCACCAGGGCCGGCGGATTGACCTCGGTGTAGCCGTTCTCCCCGGTATGGAGGTCCAGCATGAACGCCGCCAACGCCCGCTCCATTCGCGCCAGCGCCCCCATCAACACGACGAATCGGGCGCCGGACAATTTGGCCGCACGATCAAAATCCATCAGCCCCAGGGCTTCGCCGATGTCGAAATGCTCCTTGGCAGTGAAATCGAGAACCTTGGGCTCGCCCCACTGGCGGATTTCCACGTTCGCGGTGTCGTCGGCACCGTCCGGAACATCTGCAGCCAGCATGTTGGGGATCGCGGCCAGCGCCGCTTCCAGTTCGGCCTCGGCGGCCCGGGCCCGGTCCTCGGCCTCGGCCTGCTGCACTTTGGATTGCGAAACCGCTTCGATGACTTCGGAAGCGTCCTCACCGCTGCGCTTGAGAGTGCCCACTTGGCGGGACAATTCATTGCGCCTGGTTTGGATTTCCTGAGCTTGCGACAAGGCGTCGCGACGGGCCTGGTCCAAGGTCAGAAGACGCGCCGACTCCGAAGCCGCACCGCGCCGCTTAAGGCCGGCGTCGAAGGTGTCCGGATTGTCGCGTATCCACTTGATGTCGTGCATGAAACCGTTAGCTCCAAAAAGGCCCCCGTCAAGGGGGTAACGGAAGGCCGCGAGTCGGTCAAGGATTGGTCTGTTGCCGGACCATCGGATTGTCGCCGGATGGCGAGGATCAGTCGGCGGGGGTACCGGAAGGCCGTGGCTGTCCCTGGACGTCTTCGTCTTCCCCGACTTCGTCGTCGTCGTCGCCCTCGATGTCTTCCGTATCCATGTTCCGGTCTTTTTCCTCTTCCCGGGCGCGCTGCTTCTCCACCACGCGGACACAATAGATGGAAATCTCATAGAGGAGGATGGTGGGAACGGCCAGACCGATCTGGCTGATGACATCGGGGGGCGTCAAGATGGCGGCGGCGACGAAAGCGGCGACAATGGCGTACTTCCGCTTGTCCTTCATTCCCTGGGAGGTGATCATGCCCACCCGGGCGAGCAGCGTCATCAAAACCGGGAGCTGAAAACACAGCCCGAAGGCGAAGATCAACCGCATCACCAGCGATAGGTACTGGTCGACCTTGGCTTCGAGTTGAATGGGCAGCGCCCCCTCGCCTCCCGGCACCTCGAAACTGATGAAGAAACTCCAGGCCATTGGAAAGATGAGGTAATAGACCAGCGCACCACCCATAAAGAACAGGATCGGCGTGGCCACAAGAAACGGCAGAAACGCCCTTTTCTCGTTTTGATACAGTCCCGGGGCGACGAACATCCAGATCTGTCCGGCGATCAGCGGGAAGCCGAGAAACAGCGCCGCAAAGAACGCCACCTTGATGTAGGTGAAAAAGGCTTCGTAGAGCGCGGTGTAGATCATCCGACGCTCGCCGCCCTGCTCTTCGAGGATATTGGCGAGGGGCTGGACGAGAAATCCATAGATGTCCGCCGCAAAGGCGTAGCAGATGAAGAACAGAATCACCAATCCGACGACGGAATAGAGCAGCCGCCGACGCAGCTCGATCAGATGATCGAGCAACGGCATTCTCTCGGTTTCGGTTCGTTCTTCCGTCATGACCGGTTATGACCCAGCGCCGGCATGCTCGCCAACCGCTGTTGTCATCTTTTTGCTTTGCTCATTGCTGTGGTTTGTCGATTTTCGGCCGGACGTCGGTGCCATCGCCGGACGCGATGGCCGGTGATTCGGCAACCGCCGCCGGTTCGCTCTTATCACTGGTATCACTGGAAGACCGTGGCGTCTCCGGATCGATCCGTCGTTGCGGCGGACCGCCCTCCACCTGCTGCTTGAGCTGGCGGTTGAATTCGTCGGGGTCGAAGTCATCGGTCAGGGTGCCTGTGGGATCGGCAACTTTCTTCAGCTCCGCCTCCATATCGAAACTTCCGGCCTTTTCTACATTGCGTTTGATATCGTCGAGTTCGGCTTCCCGAACCATCTCGGAGATTCCGCTTTGGAACTCGCCGGCCATTCCCCGGGCCTTGCGATACATTCGCGCCGCTGCGCCCAGGGCTTTCGGAAGATCCTTGGGTCCAACCACCAGGAGAGCAATGACCCCGATGAAGAAAAGCTCTTGCCAGCCGATGTCCAACATGGCCGCTACTTAACCCAAAACCCGGCGATGCATTTCACCGGTCCGCTACCCCAAGGATTTACGATTTGGCCGCCCGGTCGGTATCGCGGGCAGGTTCGGTCCCGGTGGAGCTTTCCGATTTCAATGCCTTCGGCTCGCCGTCGCCGAGGGACGCGTCGCCGTCGTCGTCCTTCATGCTTTTCTTGAAGGATTTGAGTCCCTTGCCGAAATCACCCATGATCTGCGAGATCTTTCCCCTTCCACCGAAAAGGATCAAGACAACCACCAAGACGATCAGCCAATGCCAGATGCTGAATGTGCCCATTTATTTGTTCTCTCTAGGTTTCTTATCCGGATATCGCCGGATAATGGCAGAAAGGTTCCAGGGCCGCAACGCCGGGGCGCTACCGACCATCTTCATCGGCCAGTTCCTCGACAATCTCTTCCGTATCGCCGTCGCCAAGACCTTCGCTATCTGCCGCGGCGGCCGCACGCTCCTCCGCGCCGCTGCGCGCCCCATAGATTTGAATGGCCGGGCGCGCGTCCAGAAGGCCCGCCGCCTTCAACTCGTCGATACCCGGCAAATCGGAGAGACTCTCCAGTCCGAAATGATCGAGAAACGCCTCGGTGGTCGCCCAGGTGACCGGACGGCCCGGTGTCTGACGCCGGCCTTTCGGGCGAATCCAGCCCTGGTCGAGAAGCACGTCGAGCGTTCCCTTGCTCAGTTGAACGCCGCGGATTTCCTCCACCTCGGCCCGCGTCACCGGCTGGTGATAGGCGATGATGGAGAGCGTTTCGACGGCGGCGCGCGACAACTTACGCTCGATCCGACGATCCACCCGCAATAGCGCCGCAAGGTCCGAAGCGGTCCGGAACCCCCAGGTTTTTCCGGCGCGCACCAGGTGGACGCCGTGATCGGAATAGCGGTTGCGCAGCTCCAGCAGCAATACCGGCAAGTCGGCGCCCTCGGGAAGCCGCTCGGCCAGCTTCTGCTCGGTCATCGCTTCCGCCGACGAAAACAGGATCGCTTCCAGCAGCCGCAAGTGTTGCGGGTCGACGTCGTTCATGGGCCGCCCTCCTCGTTTTCGGAATTGCCGGCTTGAGGGGCCCGCAAATAAATCGGCCCGAACGGTTTATTCTGGCGGAGCCTGACCCCACCCCCTTTCGCCAATTCCAGGCTCGCGGCGAAAGTGGCCGCCAGGGCCGAGCGTGCCGATAGTCGTCCCTCGCGCAATCCCTCGAAGGTTCCGGGTGGCAGGTAGCGCCATAGACTCTCCCAGCTGGGAGCATGGCCAAGGTTCTTACGCAGACGCTTTAAAGCGTCTTCCACGGAGTGCAGATCATGCGGTTCGATGCGAAGCGGCTGTGCGCCCTGGCGCCGCTGCAAGTGGGCGCCGTAGGCCCTCAACAGCTCAGAGAGGTCCACCTGCAAAACGGTAAGGGTATTGCCGCCAAATCGTTCCGGCTGGCCGCGCGCAAAGAAATCCTGTCCCAGTTGGTTGCGCGCCATCAGATGCTGACCTGCCTCGCGCATGGCCTCGAGCCGCTCGAGCTGAAAGGTCAAGGCCGCCGCCATCGCCTCGCCCGACGGTTCCTCGGCGCCAGGAGGTTCGGGCAGCAACAACCGCGATTTCAGGTACGCCAGCCACGCCGCCATGACCAGGTATTCGGCGGCCAGTTCCAGATCCAGGCGCCGTGCCTCGGCGACAAATGCCAGGTATTGATCCGCAAGCTGCAAAACCGAGATTTGGGTGAGGTCGACTTTCTGGTCGCGGGCCAGGGACAGGAGGATGTCGAGAGGCCCTTCGTAACCGTCGATATCGACAACGAACGCCGTCATCGGGCTCTCGCCGGCGTGTTGGTCCGTATCGTCGAAGCCGTCGATCATGGCCGTCCCGCTCACTGGACCCCCGTTAGGGTCAGGATTGCATTGCTCACAACAGCCGCCGGATACAACACCAGCCACTCGAAGACATTGAGCGTCATGCCAAGCTTGCCACCGATCCACGGCAAAAGAAACACGATGCCGAGAATGATAAAGATACCAAAGCTTTCTACCCTTGCCAGCGGGCGCGCCAGCGACCGGGGCAGCAAGCCGACGGCGACTCTTCCCCCGTCCAGGGGCGGAAGCGGGATCATGTTGAATACCGCCAACAGGACATTGATCCAGATGGCATTGGTCAGATTGAGCTCGAGCCATCGACCAAAGCTCTCCGGGAACAACGGCAGCAGGTGAAAAAGCGCCCCGCACACCACCGCGATCAGGATGTTGGCGCCCGGACCGGCGGCAGCCACCCAGATCATATCCCGGCGCGGTTTTCGCAACCGCATGAAATTCACCGGTACCGGTTTGGCAAAGCCGAACATGAACTTTCCGCCGGACATGAATAACAGCAGCCCCGGCAGGATAACCGTGCCGAAGGGATCAATGTGGCGGACCGGATTGAAGGTCACCCGGCCAAGGCTGTACGCGGTATCGTCGCCCAGCTTCCAGGCGACCCAGCCGTGGGCAGCCTCGTGCAGGGTGACGGCCAACAGCACCGGCAAGACCCAAACCGAGAATTCAACGGCGATTTGTTCCCAAGTCATGTGGCCATCCGGCCCAAGAAAGCCGCTACGCGGTCCTTCGCATCGTCGATATCGAACGGTTCGGGCGCGCACCGGATGGCCTCGGCCTTCGCCAAGCGGTCGCGGGTTTCACGAGTCACGGTCGGACAGACCGCCGCTACGGCTTCCATTTCTTCGAAATCTCCGTTGCAGTGCAAGGCCACATCGCAGCCGGCGCTGAGCGCCGCCAATGCCCGCTGATCAAGCGGGCCGCCAAGGGCCCCCATGGATAAGTCGTCTGATAAAAGAACGCCGTGGAACCCAATGGCGCCCCGAATCACGTCGTTGATCACAGTTGGAGATATAGTCCCGGGCCGCGCGTCATCCAATGCCGTATAAATCACGTGAGCGGTCATCCCCCAAGGCATGCCGTTTAGCGCGTGGAACGGCGCGAAGTCCACTCGTTCCAATTCCTCCCGGGGATCGTGGACCACCGGCAGGCTAACGTGACTGTCGGCCGTGGCGCGGCCGTGTCCCGGCATGTGCTTAATCACCGGCAAAACGCCGCCGGCCAGCAGCCCCGAACAAATGACCCGGCCGAACATAGCCGCATCGGCGGGCGTGGTGCCGGCGGCGCGATCCCCGATGATGTCGTGAGCACCCGGCTGCGGAATGTCGAGAACGGGGGCGCAGTCGACCGAAATGCCAAGATCGGCAAGCTCCGCCGCCAACAGCCGCGCGTTGAGCCATGCGGCTTCGAGCGCCGAGGCCTCGTCGGTCCCGGCCAACTTCGCGAATGAGGCCGCCGGTGGCGCCGCCCGCCAGTGCGGCGGCCCCATGCGCTGGACCCGGCCGCCCTCTTGATCAATGAGCACCGGTGCGTCTTCCCGCCCGACGCTTTCGCGAAGATCGCCGACCAACCGCCGCACTTGATCCGGAGAGACACAGTTGCGCGCAAACAAAATGAAACCGAGAGGATCGGCCTCGGCGAACAGGGCGCGTTCCCGATCGCTGAGCTCCGGGCCGGCGACGCCGAAGATGACAGCCCGCGGCTCGGTGGTTGTCGCCGAAGTCATGTGCCGCCGCTAGCCACTGTTGCGAACCACAAGGCAATCGACCTTGCGCTTGGCCAGCGATGCGCAGATGGCGCGGGCGTTACTCTCATTGCCGGCGGGGCCGGCCCGCAGACGGTAGATCACCCCTTTTGCGCCGAGATCCGCGCGCAAAATGTTGGGCTTGAGCCCGCCCAGGACATCGCCGTGCTTCTTGCTGAGACGGCCCCAGGACGCTTGTGCCTGATCCCGCGACCGCACGGCAACCAACTGCACCTGATATCCTCCGGCGGCGTTGGCGGAGGCGGCAGCAGCGGGTTTGGCAGCAGACGCAGATTTGGCTGGAGGGAGTGCTTTTCGGGGTTCCACTGCCTTGGCCGGGCTGGGCACCGGCGGGGCCGGTTTTCTCGGTATCGGCGCGAATTGGGGTTTCGCGGTTGCCGTCGGCTCCGGGGGCACGGCCAGTTCCTCGATCGCTTCCTCTGGCGGCGAAACAGCCTCGGCGACGCTTTCCTCGTGGGCGAGCACGCCTTCCTCATCGATGACCTCGATCTCTCGACCAGGCGCGGAGACGGGCCTTGGCGGTACCACCGGCTGTTCGGCGCTGGGCAGCAAGCGCTCCACGGGAGGGGGTTCATCAGCCCCATCGAGACGGCGATAAACCAGCATGTCGCGGTCGGGAACCTGCATCCCTCCGGGATCTTCCGGGCGGACCTTGAGCGGCCCCTCCTCGGCCTTGATCAGCGGCACTTCGGCTTGGTTGTGGAAACCGCCGCCGGGGCCCCCGAAGGATCCAAAGGTCGCGGCGAGTGCAGCCACGGCCAGCACGACGACGATTGCGGCGCCGCCAATCAACCGCCAGTTCCGTTTACCGCTTCGCAGCGTTTGCGGTGGAAAACCGTCGTTGCTGACTTGTATACGATCGGCCATGTCCGGCTTAATCTGGCTCGACATTAGCGCAGTTCCTCCAAGGGCTCGACACCAATCACCTGGAGACCCGACGCAATGACCACCTGGACACTTCGCACAAGAGCCAAGCGTGCCAGGGTCAGCGACCGGTCGGACGGATGGATGAATCGCAATTGGGCATCATCCTTGCCCTTGTTCCAAAGCAGGTGAAACAGCGCCGCCAGGTCTTGCAGATAAAAGGCGATGCGGTGGGGTTCGTGGGCTTCGGCCGCACTCTCCACGGTTCTCGGCCAATTGGCCATGGCCTTGACCAAATCCAGTTCGCTGGCGTCGGTCAGAGGCCCAAGCCCCGTTGTCGCCAGAACACCGTCCGCGATCGCATTGGCGCCGAATTCATCGGCGGCGTGGCGCATGACGGAGCAGCATCGTGCATGGGCATACTGGACGTAGAACACCGGGTTCTCCCGCGATTGTTCCGTCACCTTTTCCAAGTCGAAATCAAGCTGGGCGTCGTTCTTGCGTGTCAGCATGATGAAGCGGAACACACCGGGACCGACCCGGTCCACCACTTCACGCAAGGTAACGAACGTGCCCGCGCGCTTGGACATCTTTACGGGTTCGCCCCGGTCCAACAGGTTGACCATCTGGCAGAGCTTCACGTCCAAGTTGCCCTCGCCTTCGCTGATGGCCTTCACTGCCGCTTTCATCCGTTTGACGTAGCCGCCGTGATCCGCGCCCCACACATCGATCATGGTTTCGAAGCCGCGCCGGTACTTGTCGAGATGATTGGCGATATCGGTGGCGAAGTAGGTGCGCGACCCGTCGGACTTCATGAGCGGACGATCCACGTCGTCGCCGAACTCGGTCGCTTTGAACAACGTCTGGGGCCGAGGCTCCCAGTCTTCCGGCGTCTTTCCCTTAGGCGGTTCCAGAACGCCTGTATAAATCAACCCTCCCGCTTCCAGCTGCGCCAAGGCGCCATCCACGGCACCGCCGTCC
>CAKZLS010000277.1 GCA_937127205.1 uncultured Rhodospirillales bacterium | reverse complement strand
CGGCTACGGGCGGGTATCACGTTGGACGCGGGGTGTTCGAACCGTTGCCGCAACACCGCGGCAACGCTTCCGGATACGGGTCCGCGCCCGAGGGACTTGCGGATGTCGGTCAATACGCGCTCGCGGGACGCGCTCACTGCCTTTGGCCTCCCCGCGCCGACCATAGCTGTTGAAAGGTCCGACCCTGCGGAGCCGGCAGATCCCGGCTCTTGGTCCAGCCGCCCGCAAACGGCAGCCGTGTGAACCGGCCGCGGTTTCGCGCCAGCGCGCCGATGACGGTCACGCCAATGCGGGTAACAAGTTGGTAGAGACCCGGACGGCGGGCCAGGAACGCCCACCCCTTGAGCCCCGAGCGCACAGATCGCGGCATCAAGCCGTGTTCGTATTGCCGCTCTCGCAGCTGACGAAGCATGCGCGGCAACGGGATGCCCATGGGGCAAACCTCCTCGCAGCGGCCGCAGAGGGTGGATGCATTGGGGAGGTGACCTGCTTCTTCGTCGCCGATCAGGTTCGGGATCAGGACCGCGCCCACGGGACCCGAATAGACCCATCCGTAGGCATGGCCGCCGATCGCCCCATAAACCGGGCAATGGTTGATGCAGGCGCCGCAGCGAATGCACCGCAGCATCTCGTGGAATTCGCTACCCAGCATCTTCGTCCGGCCGTTGTCCAACAGCAGAACGTGAAACTCTTCGGGTCCGTCGAGATCGCCGGGCCGGCGCGGGCCGGTGGTGAAGGTCGTATAGACCGATAACTCCTGCCCCGTCGCCGAGCGCGCCAACACCCGAAGAATGGTCGATGCGTCTTCCAGTGTCGGCACCACTTTTTCAAGGCTCGCGATGACGATCTGCACTCTCGGCAGGGTCTGGGTGAGATCCGCGTTCCCTTCATTGGTGACGAGGGCGATGGAGCCGGTCTCGGCAATCAGCATATTGGCACCGGTGATGCCCACGTCCGCGCCAAGAAATTCGCCGCGAAGGACGCTCCGCGCCTCCTCCAGCATGACTTTCGGTTCTTCCAGCGATCGCGCTTCCGGGAACTGTTTGTGGTGCTCGCGAAAGGCGTCGGCCACCTGTTCCTTGGACAGATGCACCGCGGGGGCGATGATGTGACTTGGCGGTTCTTTGCGCAGCTGAATGATGTATTCGCCGAGGTCCGTTTCCACCGGTCGGATTCCCTGGCGTTCCAGAAAATCGTTGATGGCGATTTCCTCGCCGATCATGGATTTCGCCTTGGTCACGGTGCGCGCGCCGGCGTCCCGGCAGATTTTCAAAACAGCCCGCCGCGCTTCTTCGGCGTCGGCGCACCAGTGCACTTGACCACCGCTCTCCGTGACTTTTTGCTCGAACCGCTCCAGGTAATAGTCAAGATTCTCGAGAACGTGGTCCTTGATGTCGCGGGCCGCGTGGCGCAGCTCGTCGAATTCCGGCAGTCGCTCCACCGCCAGCTTGCGTTTGACCGACAAACCCTTGTCAAAACGGCTTAGGGCATCCTGCAGCGTCGGGTTGTCGATGGCGTCGCGGGCATTCTGAACAAAATTGTGCGCTGTCGATTCCATCTTCTCTCCCTGGCGCCAGCCACTATCCCTAAGAGTTTTTTTCTTTTTGCCCGATAGGCGGCGTGTCCCCGGTCATTCCGGCCAGCACTTCGGCAATATGACGCACCTTGGTCCCATATCCTTTTCGCTGCAAACGTCCCGCCATGTTCAGTAGGCAGCCGAGATCGCCGCCAAGCAGTGTGTCGGCGCCGGTGGATTGGATGTCGTGGACCTTGGCGTCCACCATTTTTTCCGAAATATCAGGATACTTTACGCAGAACAGGCCGCCAAAACCGCAACACGCCTCCCGCTTCGACATTTCCCGGATTTCCAAGCCCTCGATTCCGGAAAGCAGCGCTCGCGGCTGGTTCTTAATGCCCAGTTCCCGCATCCCGGAGCATGAATCATGGTAGGTGGCGATCCCGGCGTAGTGCTGGTCGATGTGCTCCATCTTCATGACTTGGGTGAGGAACGTGGTCAGCTCGAAAGTCCGCGCCGCCAGATCCCTTGCCTTTTCAAGCAAGGCCGGATCCTCGGCGAAGAGTTCGGGGTAGTGCACTTTGATCGTGCCGGCGCAGGATCCCGACGGGACTACGACGAATTCGAAACCGGCAAACGCATCTATCACTTGCGCCGCCACGGCGGCGGCGTCCGGGGAATCTCCCGAATTGTAGGCCGGTTGTCCGCAACAGGTTTGCGCCGCCGGAACCGCGACGTCGCATCCCGCGTCCTCAAGCAGCTTGACGGTCGCGAAACCAACGGCGGGGCGGATGAGATCCACAAGACAGGTAACGAACAAACCGACTTTTGGGCGGGAATTACTCATCGATAAAGAATGGGGTTTTCCGCGCCTCGAAGCAAGGCAAGCACGTTCTCCATTGCGCCGCCGCCGGGCTTAGAGCCCGTCCGGAGACGTAGAGTGTCTTTTCAACGAGTTGGAAGGACGCCCATGCCAGGAAACGGGCCGAAGGCGA
>CAKZLS010000276.1 GCA_937127205.1 uncultured Rhodospirillales bacterium | reverse complement strand
CCGCCTTTCCCTTGGTGACGGCGGCAAACGCGTCCTCGAAGGAGCGGCACGGCAGGGTCTGCATTTCCGGCCGGGCGGTTCGGCAGGCGAGGTCCGAGTAAGCGCCGGGCTCACCCTGAAAGGCGACGGTCCGGTTCGGATCAGACATGCGGAAAATCCTCGAAAGTCTCTGTGCGGGTTGGCGGGTTAAGGCGCCAGGAGGGCGCGGGCGCGCTCGAGATCCTCCGGCGTGTCCACACCTTGCGGGATGGCGCCGACGATGACCGCGTCGATACGCATGCCGTTTTCCAGCGCCCGCAATTGTTCCAGCCGTTCGCGCCGCTCGATGACGCCGTGCGGCAGGCCGACGAAGCGGGCGAGGGCGGCGCGCCGGTAGGCGTAGATGCCGATGTGATGGTAGTACGCGCCGTCGCCCCAGGGCACGCCCAAGCGGCTGAAGTAAATGGCCCGGCCCATCTGTCCGCCCATCGCAATGGAGAGCACCGCCTTGACCACATTGGGGTCGCCGAGCTCGGCCGGATCGCCGATCGGGGTCGCCAGCGTGGCGATGTCCACCGCCGACTTGGCCAGCGGCCGGAGCGAAGCGCCGACGGTCGCGGGGTCGATGGTGGGCAAGTCGCCCTGCAGGTTCACAATCAGATCGTGGCGGCCGTCCGAGTCGAACAGCTCCAGCGCCTCGTAGATACGGTCGGAGCCAGAGAGGTGGCCGGGATGGGTCAGCACCGCCTCGCCGCCGGCGTCACGAACCACGTCGGCGATCTCCGTCTCGGCGCAGGCGACAACAACCGGGCCGATATCGGCCTCCATGGCGCGCCGCCAGACGTGCATGATCATCGGCTGGCCGTGGATATCGGCAAGCGGCTTCCCGGGCAGGCGGGTGGACGCCATGCGGGCGGGGATAATGACGATGGGGTTTGATCGCTCGCTCATAACCGTCGCATAGCACAGAAGAATTCGGCGTTGCCAGCTTTTGAGGCGTTTCGTGTTCTCTTTTTCGCAAGTGCAGCATTGAATACGCCCTACTCTTGGGGGTACATTCGGTCAGGGTCACCGAGGGGGAAGTCGTCGCGGACGGGTAAAAAAGCAAAGGAAGCACTATGAAATTTTCAACCCTGGAAAAGACGGGAGCAGTCATTCTGATCTGCGCCTGGATCGTTTGGGGCACCAATGCCATCGGTAATGTCCTGGTCAGTGTGGATGAGCATGAGCCCGTGGGCTACGCTTCGACAGAGACCGATCAGGAAGAGGTGCTGACCGGCGAGCAGGAGACCGAGGTCGAGGAAGAGCTGGACGTGGCCGCGCTGATGGGTGCCGCGGACCCCGCCGCCGGCGAAAAGGCGTTCGGCAAGTGCAAGGCGTGTCACACCGTCGACCAGGGTGGAGCGAACAAGGTTGGGCCGAACCTGTGGAACGTCGTCGGCCGCGAAAAAGCCAAAACCGAGGGTTTCGACTATTCCAGTGCGCTCCAGGAACTTGGCGGTGAGTGGACCTACGAGAACCTCTACAAGTTCCTGAAGGATCCGAAGGATTACGCGCCGGGCAACAAGATGACCTTCGGCGGCCTGAAGAAATCCACCGACCGCGCCGACGTTATCGCCTATTTGCGTGAACACAGCGATTCGCCGCCGCCGCTTCCGTGAGCGAACTCTCGGCTTTCGTCGACCTGGCGGAGCGGATGGCCGATGCCGTCCGCCCCATTGCCACGCGCTACTTCCGCAGCGGCCTCGCCATCGATACCAAAGCCGACACCAGCCCGGTGACCGCCGCCGACCGGGAGTGCGAATCGACCATGCGCAACATGATCGAGGCCGCCCATCCCGACCACGGTATTTACGGCGAAGAACACGGAAAGGTCCGCTTGGACGCCGAGTACGTTTGGGTTCTGGATCCCATCGATGGAACCAAGTCGTTCGTCACAGGCCGGCCCACCTTCGGAACCCTCATCGCGCTTCTCCGCCGCGGCCAACCGGTCGTCGGCATTATCGAAATGTCGGCGTTGGGCGAACGGTGGGTGGGCGCCGAAGGCCGTTCCACCGTGTTTTACAATGGACCCGGCGAAGGCAAGCCGGCGCGGGCGCGGGCATGCGCTGACCTGGCCGGCGCGTGGCTCTATTGCACCACGCCCGAGATGTTCGTGGGCGCCGATGAGGACGCTTTCAAGCGGTTGCGGCTGCAATCCCGGGCCGCCGTCTACGGCGCCGACTGCTACGCCTACGGGCTGATTGCGGGAGGCACCGTCGATCTGGTGTGCGAGGCGTCGATGCAGCCCTACGACTATTGCGCCATCGTTCCCGTCGTCACCGGTGCCGGCGGCGTTGCCTCCGATTGGCAGGGGCGACCGCTGGGTCTCGAATCGGACGGGCGCGTACTCGCGTCGGGCGACCCCACTTTGCACGCCGCGGCGCTGGCGGCGCTCGCGGGATAGGGGTATATAACCCCTTGACCTTGGGTTCCGCCTTCGTCGATAGACGGACCCGAACCGCTTTGAGAACGCCGACTGCATGCATCTGATCGCCGTCCTTGTCCTTGCACTGATTACCATCGTTCATGCGCCGGCGACGGCCTCGGCCGAGAAAATCTACTCGGGTCACGCCATGGCGATGCATGGCGAGCCCAAATATCCGCCGGACTTCAAGCATTTCGATTACGTCAATCCGGACGCGCCCAAGGGCGGCACGCTGCGGCTCGGCCTGACCGGCACCTTCGCCAGCTTCAATCCCTTCGTCATCAAGGGCAACGCGTTCAGCAACATTGGGGTCGAGACGCTAACCACCGGCAGCGCCGACGAACCGTTCACCCGCTACGGCCTGATCGCCGAAAGCATGGAATGGCCGGAGGATCGCTCCTGGGTGAGTTTCACATTGCGGCCTGAGGCCCGCTGGCACGACGGCACGCCGATCACCGTCGAGGACGTGATCTTTTCGCTGGATACGCTGAAGACCAAGGGGCAGCCGTTCTACCGATTCTACTACGGCACCATCGACCGCGCCGAAAAGGTGGGCGAGCGCACGGTTAAATTTATTTTCAACGAAGCGGGAAACCGGGAATTGCCGCTGATCGCCGGCGAAATGCCCATCATCTCCAAGGCGTATTGGGAGAACCGCGACTTCGAGAACAGCAGCCTGGAACCGCCGCTGACCAGCGGACCCTACAAGGTATCCGAGTTCGAGCCCGGCCGGTATGTGGTGGTGGAGCGGGTGAACGACTATTGGGGCAAGGACCTGCCCGTCAACGTCGGCCAGGACAACTTCGACCGGATCCGCTACGAGTATTTCCGCGACACCACGGTGCTGCGTCAGGCCCTCAAGGCCGGGGTGATCGATTATCGCAACGAGAACCAGGCGAAGGCGTGGGCGCTGGACTACGACATTCCGGCGGTGCGCGACGGCTGGCTGAATAAAGAAGCCATCGAGCATCACCGGCCCACCGGCATGCAGGCGTTTATCATGAACATTCGCCGGCCGGTGTTCGCCGACCCCAAGGTTCGCGAAGCCTTGGCCTACGCCTTCGATTTCGAGTGGTCGAACCGGACATTGTTTTTCAACCAGTACGCCCGTACGGAGAGCTATTTCAGCAACTCCGATCTGGCGTCCACCGGCTTGCCCGAGGGCGAGGAACTGGAAATCCTCGAACAATATCGCGGGCGGATCCCGGAGGAGGTGTTCACCGAGGTCTACCGTGCGCCGGCCACCGATGGCAGCGGCTGGCCGCGCGCCAATCTGGAGAGGGCCTTCGAATTGCTGGCCGAGGCCGGATACGAAGTTCGCGACATGAAGCTGGTCAACATGGAGACCGGCCAGCCGTTGCGGTTCGAGATCCTCCTGGTCAATCAGGCGTTCGAACGCGTGGTCTTGCCGCTGGTGCGCAATCTGAGGCGCCTCGGCATCGAGGCGAGCGTCCGGCTGGTGGATGAGTCCCAGTACATCAACCGCGCCCGGTCTTACGACTTCGACATGATCGTCGGCGGCTGGGGGCAATCGGACTCGCCCGGCAACGAACAGCGCAGTTACTGGACCACCGCCGCCGCCGAGCAGCCCGGGTCGCGGAACTTCGTCGGCATCGAGGATCCGGTGGTGGATGAACTGGTGGAACTGGTCATCTCCGCGCC
>CAKZLS010000275.1 GCA_937127205.1 uncultured Rhodospirillales bacterium | reverse complement strand
CGATCCATCGTTGGTCACTGTTATGGCCGATCCGGGTTTGAAGCTCCGAGCGAACGCAGTGCCATCCATGTCGCGCAGAATTGGAATCGTCTGGAGATCCTGTGCATCGGGAACCGTCACCGGGTTCTGCTTTTTGACCGCGTAGAAGATATGCTTCCGCATATTTCCCGCCAGCAACTCCGCGAACGCGCACCGCTCGACCCACGACGCCTTTTCGAGGGGGTTCAGAAGTGCCGGATCGGAGAGGTATGAGGCCGGGTCGTAAAAGGCCGGCTCGATAAACGCGGCGGGACGCAATTCCGCCGCTTCCAACATCTCCGCGATTTGCGGAATTCGGTAAGCACGGTCGCGGGCGTGCAGGAACAGATCGAACAGACCCGCATCGCCCTGTTCCAGGTGATCGGCGATAAACGGGTTGCGGCGGACCCAATTGGTCCCGGGAAGCTGCTTCAACAGCCGCTTCGTCATCTCCACGCGCGCCGCCGGCGGCTGGTCGGGAGCCAGTGACCGCATCATCTCCTGCATCGGATAGACGCCCGTTCGGCCGAACTCGCCATAGAGCATCACACCGAGACCCCCGTCGTGCGCGAGCACCGATACCAGCGCTTCAAGGCCGGCATGAGGTTCGTCCAGGTGGTGCAGCACACCGCAGCAATCGATGTAATCAAAGGTTCCAAGATCGCTCGCCGGCAGGTCCAGGAGAGACATCCCAGCGAACCGGATGTTCGACAGCCCCCGCGTCTTCGCTCGGGCCTCGGCGATTGCCCGACTGGCCCCGGAGAGGTCGAGGTAGACCACTTCTCCCGGACATTGGACCCGGGCCAGTTGCTGGGCGAGCATGATGGTCGCATCGCCGGTTCCGCCGCCGGCGACAAGGACACGGAATGGCTTGGAGAAGTCCCGCCGCCCTCCGAAAACATAGTGATTGAGTTCGTCCATGTGGCTCGGGGAGCCGGTGATCAGCCGTTTAGCCTCATCGGCTGGATCGCGGACGGGATACGGGTAAGCCTCGTATTGAGCCCGGACCGGGTCATCGTTCATGCGCTCTATGATCCGACCGTCAGCACGACCTTGCCGGTGGTACGCCGTGCCTTCAAATCCTGAAGAGCTTTGGGGGCCTCGTCCAAGGGGTAGGTTCCGGAAACATGGGGCTTGAGACTCCCTTCGCCCAACCACGTCAGTAATTCCTCGAACGACGCGGTCATCATTTCCGGCGCGAAGACGCGGTGAGCACCCCAGTAAAAGCCGATGGCATCGATGTTTTTGACCATCAGGATGTTGGCGGGGATTTGCGGAACATCGCCGCTCGCAAATCCCACCAGCAGAATGCGCCCGCCCGGCGCCGTACACCGCAAAGACGCGTCGAAAAGGGCGCCGCCCACCGGGTCATAGACCACATCGGCGCCACGGCCGTCGGTCAACGCCTTGACCGTTTCGCGCACATCCCCGGTCCGGGAATCGATCAGGTGATCGGCGCCGGCATCGGCGGCGATCTGAAGCTTTTCGGCACCGCCGGCGGTGGCGATAACCGTGGCTCCCAGCCGCTTTCCGATCTCCACGGCTGTAAGCCCCACACCTCCGGCCGCGCCGTGAACCAAAAGGGTTTCGCCGGCCCGCAGCCGGGCCCGGAGCTTTAGCCCTAGATGAGACGTGCCGTAAGCCACTGGAAACCCGGCGCCGACCTGGTTGTTGACGGTATCCGGGAGAACATGGACCTCGGCCTCCGGCGCCACCACCTGTTCCGCGAATCCGCCATACTCGATCACCGCCATCACCCGATCGCCCGGCTTGACCCGTGACACGCCGGCCCCGCACTCCAGCACTTCGCCGGCGATCTCGAAACCGGGGCTGAACGGCGGCGGCGCCTTGACCTGGTACTTGCCGGCAATGATCAATGTGTCCGCAAAGTTGACCCCGGCGGCCCGAACGGCAATACGTACACTACCGTCCGTTAGCTCCGGCATCGGAACATCCTCGACGGTCAGATCGGCGGGCGTGCAAAAGTGTTTGCATAGAACGGCGCGCATCGGCATCTCCTCTTGGGGTCTCTTATGGGCTGTTGGATTTTTTAACCCAAGGTCGGTGTCGGGCGTTAACAGAAAGCGAGAGAACCATGCGCGGTTATTTCGGAATTGGCGTTGAAGGCATCAGCAAGGCCATGAACGTTGGGAGCCTGCTTCGGTCGGCCCACGCCTTCCGGGCAAGCTTCATGTTTACCGCGGCGGCCGTTTACTCCCGCGCGGAGGGGGGAAAGGCGGATACGTCGGACTCCGAGGGGCACGTGCCCTTCTATGCGTTCCCTGACGTGGCATCCATTGTCTTACCTCGGGGGTGCACCGTGGTCGGCGTCGAATTGGTGGATGACGCCATCGAACTTCCCAGCTTTCGTCACCCGCGTCAGGCTGCCTACGTTTTCGGACCCGAACGCGGGTCGCTTTCACCCGCGATGGTGGAGAAATGCGAATTCTTGATTCGCATTCCCACCCAATTCTCCGTCAACGTCGGAATTGCCGGCGCCATTGTCATGTACGATCGCATTCTCAACCTCGGCCACTATCCCAATCGCCCCATGCGCCCAGGCGGTCCCATCGACCCGATACCCGAGCACGTGTTCGGCGGCCCGGTCATCCGCCGCAAGATGGAGGGGTTTCGCCAAGATCCGCCGGCCACCGATCAAACCACGCAGAAGGGTTGAACACGCTTTCCGGTCTGTGTTTCGGCCGCGGTCAGTCGGGCCATCCTTCTGCGGCGCGAATGTCTCCCACATGAACACCGGCCGTGTTGTATATTGGACGTCGAAGAAAGGGCCCCATTCCGGCATAAGCCCGTCCATCGGCCGAGGGAAACCGCGCAAGCAAGGTTGCCATCGCGGTCTCGGCCGCTCTCTTGGCGCCGTCGTCGATCTTCACCGCAAGGCCGAGCCCCAACGCCGGAAGCGATGCGGCACACACGCCTTCGGCGCCGCCTTTTATCACAACCAACCCCTCGTTTTTCGCCATGACCTCGGTATCGAACCGGGCGTTGCCCGCGACTAGGTATGGATAGCGGGTCACGGCCGCAAGGATGCGGGCGGCCGCGGAGCGGCGCACCTTTGGTAGCCCATCCGGTCGTCCAAGCCGCGCCATGGCCAGGGCAATCGCGTCGAGCGGCATCGCGACGACAGGGACTCCGCACCCATCGGTTCCGCGCATGGCAGTCGTCAGGTCGCATTCGCCCATGTCCGACAGCGCTTCCAAGACACGCCGCTGAACGGATCCGTCCGGATCGGCGTAGCTTTTGGCGGGCACGTTCATTCGAAGAGCCGTGGTGAGGAATCCGGCGTGCTTACCCGAACAGTTGTTGTGAATGGGGGTGGGTTCACGACGGTCGCGGAGAACCGCCTTGGCCGCCTCGTCGCACAGCGGCGTGTGCGGTCCGCACACAAGGTCCGTGGCGTGCAATCCGAGACGCCGCAGCCAGGCGGAAACAAGGCGTGTATGGATGGGCTCGCCACTGTGAGATGCACATGCCAGCGCGATCTCCTGATCGGTAACCCGAAAGTGTTCGGCGGCGCCCGATTCGATCAATGGCAGTGCTTGCAGGGGCTTTATGGCCGAGCGAGGAAACACAGATCGTGTGAATTCTCCCCAAGCTGCCACGATACGACCGTCGGCTTTCACCACCACCGCCGAGCCGGAATGCCAGCTTTCGACACCGGTTCCCCGCGTTACTTCGACGATAACGGGATTAGGTTTCGTCACAAAAATCTCTCCAGCCATCCGAACCTTAAAAGCACCTTAACAGAGCATCTTGGCAAGAGCGTCATAGATGGCTAAGAATACTCGCTATGAGGGGTCATCGATTTTTCTCGTTTTTCATCCTGTTTTTGAGCGTGGCGCTCGTTGGCGTCACAAGTGTGTCTTCGTCCGCCTGGGCGCAGCGCAAAACCATCGGCACGTTTACCGACTGGACAGCCTTCGCGGACGGATCCGGGGCTAAGCAGATCTGCTACGTTGGAAGCGTGCCTAAGCAAGCTAAGGGCAAGTACACGCGTCGCGGCGACACGTACACGCTCATCAGCCATCGCCCTGGCGAGCGGGTCTTCGGAGAAGTCAGTGTAGAAGCTGGCTATACCTACAAGCCAGGCAGCGAGGTCTCCGTTGACGTGGATGGCAAGAAATTCAAGCTGTTCACCAAGGGAGGCAATGCGTGGGCGGCGGATGCGAGCGCTGACAAGGCTCTCGTCGCGGCCATGAAGGCGGGGCGCCGCATGATCATAAAAGGAACCTCGAGCCGCGGCACTCTCACCACGGACACCTACTCGCTTTCTGGTCTGACGGCCGCAATCAAAGCCATAGACAAGGCCTGCGGCGCCAACTGACGCTTCCTTAATCGATCGCGATTCGGATTTTGAGCTTGTGACGTGTCCACGGCGGCCGCACATAATGATTGCTGATCCGATTTTTGCCCGGTCGTCGGGAGATTTTGCCGTGCGTCTTACTGCTAAACTGACAACCGTATTTGCCATTTTAATAACGGTGTTTGCGTTATCCGCCGCACAAGCGGCTGAGCCGGTGGGTCACACCGATATCGATACCGCCGAATTGGCCGTTTTGCTGGAAAGAGGGACTAAGGTGGTCGATATTCGTCGTGCGGACGAATGGCGTGAAACGGGGGTGATCCCGGGCAGCAAGCTTCTCACGGCCTTCGACGCTGGCGGGCTGCTCAACCCACAATTTCCCGCCGAGTTCGGTGCGTTCGTCGAGAAAGATGAGCCGGTGATCATTATTTGCCGATCGGGAAACCGGTCGGAGACGATGTCGCGCATTCTCTGGGAACGGGCCGGATACACCCAGATCTACAATGCGTCAGGCGGCATTGTGAGTTGGATCGATGACGGGAACCCAACCGAGCCGTGCCTCACTTGTTAGGATTTCGCATGGACTCCCCGGTCCGTTTGACCATAGATGGTGGCGCGGTTTCTCTGGAAGACGTGCATCGAAAAAACAGTGACCATGGCAGATGAACGAACGAACTTGATCGGGCTAGACCGGGATGAACTGATCCATCTGGCGGCATCGATCGGAGAAAAGCCTTTTCGTGCGAAGCAGTTATGGCACTGGATTTATCATCGCGGCGTCACCGACTTCGACGCCATGACGACGTTGTCCAAGCCCTTGCGGACGGCACTTTCCCAATCGTTCTCTCTTGCTCGGCCCGCGGTCGCGCGCGATGAGAGATCCAATGACGGCACAAGCAAGTGGCTGTTGCGATTCGCCGATGGAAATGAGGCGGAAACCGTGTTCATTCCGGAGGAAGACCGCGGGGCGTTGTGCGTGTCTTCGCAGGTTGGCTGCACCTTAACCTGCAGTTTTTGCCATACGGGAACCCAACGGCTTGTCCGCGACCTGACTGCGGGTGAGATTGTCGGCCAACTCATGACGGCGCGCGATTCCTATGGCGAATGGCCGTCTCCGCCGGGCGACCGCTTGCTGACCAATATCGTTGTCATGGGCATGGGCGAGCCCTTGTTCAATTTCGACAACGTGGTCAAGGCCCTGCGCATTATTATGGACCCCGAGGGGATCGCCATCTCCAAGCGTCGAATCACCCTTTCGACATCTGGCGTGGTTCCAATGATAAAGAAGGTTGGCGAGCAGTTAGGCGTCAAGCTTGCGGTCAGCTTGCATGCCGCCACCGACGACGTCCGGGATGTTCTCGTTCCGCTCAACAAGAAGTATCCTATCCGAGAGCTACTCGATGCCTGCCGCGCCTACCCTGGGGCCGACAATGCCCGGCGTATCACTTTCGAGTATGTCATGCTGAAAGGCGTCAACGACTCTCCGGCCGACGCCCGCGCGCTTGCACGTTTGGTTTCCGGAATTCCGGCGAAGTTCAATCTAATCCCCTTCAACGCTTGGCCGGGCGCTCCCTATGAATGCTCGTCCGTCGCAACGATGAATCGTTTCGCTGCCATCCTCAATGAAGCCGGGTATTCGGCGCCTATCCGTGTTCCGCGCGGTCGCGACATCATGGCCGCCTGCGGTCAGCTCCGCTCCGACAGCCAGCGCCAGCGACGGTCCCGGACGACCCCGCAAGTGGCAGCGGCGAGCCCTGCCTAAGGCGCAATTCGGAAATCCAATGGAAAGCCGAGATCAAGACACGCCGACACCCGGAAAGCGCATTATATTCTTTGCCGATCCCATGTGCTCATGGTGCTGGGGGTTCGCACCGGTGGTCAAGGCCATCCACGCAGAGTTTGGTGACATGGCGCCCATCCGCCTCGTTGTCGGCGGATTGCGCGCGGGCGAGACGCGCGCCATGGATGACAAGTCGAAAAACTATATCCGCGATCATTGGGAACATGTGAAGTCGGCGACCGGCCAACCGTTCGACTTCGGGTTTTTCGATCGAGACGGTTTCGTGTACGACACCGAACCGGCCTGCCGGGCCGTGGTAGCGGCGCGCAACCTCACACCTGCGATGGCCCTCTCCTATTTCGAGGCGGTTCAGCGGGCGTTCTACGTTGAAAACCGCGACGTGACGGACGGCGATACGCTTACCGATATCGCACATTCCGTAGGCATTGACCGGGCGGCATTTGAGGCTGTATTCGCGGCAACCGAGATCTCGGAGGCGACTCGCGCCGACTTCAGCCTAACCAACGCCCTCGGCATTTCGGGATTCCCCACCGTCATTCTCGAGGATAAGGCGGGTCAGGCCTACCTAACAATAGGGTACCGTCCGCTCGAAGCGATCAGGCCGCATGTGGCGCTGTGGCTCCGGGCCTGATTGCAACGCCTGCCCAATAGCCTCCGGGGTCCCTTGTAGCGAGCGGATGATTTCTTATACTGCGCTCGAAAATCTCACGTTTTTGTAAAGGCGAAAATTCAATGAGCGGTGACGTTAATAAGGTTGTGCTTGCCTATTCCGGCGGTCTGGACACCTCGGTCATCTTGCGATGGCTCAAGGATGCGTATGGCTGCGAGGTCGTGACCTTCACCGCCGACGTGGGTCAGGGCGAGGAACTCGAGCCCGCCCGCAAAAAAGCGGAAATGATGGGTGTCAAAGAGATTTTCGTCGAGGATCTCAAGGAAGAATTCGTCCGCGACTACGTCTTTCCCATGTTTCGCGCCAATGCCATCTACGAAGGAACCTATCTCCTCGGCACCTCCATCGCACGGCCGCTCATCGCCAAGCGACAGATCGAGATTGCACGCGAAGTCGGCGCCGATGCGGTCTGCCACGGCGCGACCGGCAAGGGCAACGACCAGGTGCGGTTCGAGCTGACTTATTACGCGCTAAACCCGGACATCCGGATTATCGCGCCCTGGCGGGAATGGGATCTCAATTCCCGCGAACGCCTGATCCAATACGCAGGGGAGCACCAGATCCCGGTCCCCAGCGACAAGCGCGGCGAACCTCCATACTCCATGGACGCCAACCTGCTGCACATTTCCTATGAAGGAAAGGCGCTGGAAGATCCTTGGGTGGGACCGGACGAATCCATGTTTCAGCTCACGGTCTCGCCCCAGGCGGCGCCCGATGTGGCCACAACCGTGGAAATCGAGTTCGAACAGGGCGACGCCGTGGCTGTCGATGGAGAGCGGCTGTCGCCCGCGTCCCTCCTCACGCGCCTCAACAAGTTGGCCGGCGAAAACGGCGTTGGCCGGGCGGACATCGTCGAAAACCGGTTCGTCGGCATGAAGTCCCGTGGCGTTTACGAAACGCCGGGCGGCACCATTTTGCTGCACGCCCACCGGGCCATGGAAAGCATCACGCTCGACCGGGGAGCCGCTCACCTGAAGGACGAGTTGATGCCCCGCTACGCCGAGCTCATATACAACGGATTCTGGTTCGCGCCGGAGCGGACGGCTCTACAGGCTGCTATCGACAGCACGCAGCAGAACGTCACGGGAACCGTCCGTATGGACCTATACAAGGGCAACGTGATCGTGACAGGCAGGCGTGCGCCCCACAGCCTTTACAGCCAGGACATCGCCACCTTCGAAGCGGACACCGTGTACAATCAGCGTGACGCCGAAGGGTTCATCAAACTCAACGCACTGAGATTGCGATTGGCCGGAATGCTTGAACGCGGAAGCTGAATCAGTCTTCCGGCTGATAGAAAAGGGCACGAACCTCCTCGGCGCTCAGGTCCACGGCTCCGTCGTCCTCTCTCGAATTGGCATGAGCCCGTCGGTCGGCAACTTTCACCGTCCGCCGCTCTCCGCGGCGGCGTCTATCGGAAAATGACCGGAAAGCGTACTTTCGCGCGCAATCCGGGTTTGTGCCATCGGTGTCTTCGGGCACGCTACCGTCGGAGCGGCCTCTTCTGTCCGAAGCGTGCCGTCTCTCCTCGAAAGTACGGCGGTCCCATTCCCACCTGCGATCTCGGATCGGCCAACTTGGCATTGAATTGTCTCCTGCGCGTCATATCGCCCGTCAAAAGAAATACACCCAGGTGAAGCCGCAACGCGACGCCGCGCCGCGGACGAACCAGGCAAGAGACACAATACCATTCCGGGCGCAAGAAATCCAGAAATACATCTTAAAGTAGCAATTCAGACGGCTGGCGAGCGACGCCGCCTGTTGTCATTCCGCTTTCGCGTGCTGAGCTACGATGTCATCGGCAATCTTGCCGCTCAATTCCTGCAGATGGTCGAATTTCCATTCGAATGTGCCGACACCCAGGGTCGCCGACCGCAGCTCGATGATCAGGCCGTGCATTTCAGCCTGCGGCAGCATCACCGAAACCTCATCCCATCCTTTCCAGTCCTCTTTGGGCCCGAAACCCAGAATCTGGCCGCGGCGACCGCTGACGAGGCGTTGAATACGCGAAGTGAACTCGCTCGGAAGGGCAATTTTGACTTCGAAGATAGGCTCCAGAAGCACCGGCGAACATTTCGGCATGCCCTCGCGCATGGCCATGGCGCCCGCCTTGCGAAACGCCATATCCGAACTGTCCACCGAATGAAATTGTCCATCGGTCAGGGTAACTGCCACATCCACCACCGGGAAACCGAGCGGACCGCGATGCATATACTCCTTGGCCCCCGTCTCAACCGCTGGAATATACTGCTTGGGCACAACGCCACCCGTAATGACGCTATCGAATGCGAACCCCGAGCCACGGGGCAGGGGTTTGATATCCAAATGAACATCGCCGAATTCACCATGCCCGCCGGATTGTTTCTTGTGTCGGGCGTGTTGGCTCACCGAGCCGCGAATGGTTTCCTTGTAAGGAACGCGCGGCTGATCGGCCAAGATATCAATATTGTACCGGTTTTTGACCCGGTCCAGCGCGATATTGAGCTGCATTTCCCCCAGCCCCCACAGCAGCAACCCACCCGCGTCCTCGTCATGATTGAACGACAACGATGGATCCTCGTCTACCAGACGGCTCAGGGCTCCGGACAGCTTCACCTCGTCCGCCCTCTCCTTGGCATGGACCGCCAAGGAAAACAGCGGCTTCAACGGCGCCGGCCACTCGACGGCCTCCACATTGCCGGATGGGGACAATAAATCGCCGGTGGTTACTCCGTCCAAACGGCCGAGCGCCACCACCTCACCAATGCCCGCCGTCGACTGCTTTTCCAGTTTCTGGCCGAGCATATGGTTCACGCCGCTGACCCGCTCGCCGTTCAAGGTCACGCCGTCGGAAATTTCGCCGCGCAACACGCGCACCAGCGAGAGCTTTCCCGTGTGGGCGGCATGGACGGTCTTGAACACGCGGGCACAGGGCTCGCCGTCCGTCTCGATCCCCAACCGGTCGGCCGTCACCGTCGGCTCCGGTGCCTCGTGCCGAAGCGCCTTCAACAGCCGTGTGATCCCGTACATGTTTTCGGCCGAGCCGAAGAAAACCGGGACGATGTGGTCCTCTTGCAGATCCTTGGCCAGGCCGGAATAGATTTCGCCAGCGGAAGGAACCGCGTCCTCGAGCAACTTCTCTAGCAGGTCGTCATCGAAGTCGGCAAGGGACTCAAGCATCTCCGTTCTAGCCGTCTGCTCATCATCGACAACGGTTTCTGGTACCTGAATCAACTCGGAACCGTCGCTGCCTTTCCAACGGAAGGCCCGCTCGCTCGCAAGGTCGATGAAGCCGGTAACGGCCTCGCCATCTCGAATGGGCAGTTCGCGCAGCACCAGCGGGCGATTGGACAGGTCCTGCAACGCCGAGAACGTCTCGCGCAGGTTGGCGTTTTCGGTATCCATCTTGTTGATGAAGATGATGTGGGGAATGCCATGATCGTCCAGGAACTTCAGCAAAGGCGCCACGATCAGGCTTTTCTGCGGTTCCGGCTCGCAGACGACCACGGCGGCATCGACCACCATCAACGCATTGTAAGTGTCCTGGATAAGCTCGACAAAACCCGGACAGTCGATGAACGTCCACGTATCCCCCAGATACTCCGTCGTTGCCACATTGGGCTCGGTGCTCATCTGGCGGGCGCGGGCCTCGGCAGCGCTGTCGCCGACGGTGTTCCCTTCCTTTATCGTGCCTTTGCGGGTCACTGCGCCGGTGCGCGCGAGAATGCTTTCGAGTAGGGAGGTTTTGCCGCTGAGATACGGTCCCACGAGTGCGGCGCAGCGGGGTGCGGATGGCTTTTTGTTTTTCACAAGAGTCCTCCCGGGATTTTTCAAGCTTGGAACGTGTTACGCTTTTTTTATAGAGCGGCTGGTCGAGATAAATACCTGCACGTTTGGTTGAATCAAGAAAAAAGACCTGAACTTTAGCTTAGCGCGTCGCAGGCCTTCTTGATGCGCGAGCAAGCCTCTTTCAGCACCTCTGTCGATGTGGCGTAGGAAATACGAAAATACGGAGACAGACCGAAAGCCGACCCCTGAACGGCGGCGACTCCTTCGGCTTCCAACAAATAGTTAATGAAGTCGTCGTCGCTTTCGATTTTCTTGCCCT
>CAKZLS010000274.1 GCA_937127205.1 uncultured Rhodospirillales bacterium | reverse complement strand
AACAGAATTCCCGTTAAGTCGCGCCCGATCCCCTTTCTCTGGAAGACCCGGGCGAAATCTTGATTGCATCTAATCGCGCGATCAAGATGGGCTATATTTGCGTGTTACCGCACGTGTGTCCACAATATATTGGGCCGCTACCCCTATTTTGTGGTGGAAAACCCGGGTTTTATCAATATGCACACGGAACATAAAAAACGGGAGTTTGGCGGAAAACCTTGGCCGGGCGGGTGGCAAAGCCTGGGGATAATTCGACGCCACGGACGCCGGTAGGCCGCGCCGAAGGAGCATTGCTGGTGTGATAGAAGAACGTCTTCCCGTGCATTGAGCCATGGGCAGCCGACGAGTTCGGGGTAACCTTGTAGAGGATGCCAGAAGAGGTGAACTTTCAGCGCGTGCCACTTGGCGCTGCCGGTAAGTTGACTGGCACGCGTGCGAGGTTGCTTTTCGCGACCCATGCGACGGCCTTAAATTCCTCGTCGTTGTTTTCTTTGCGAGAAAGCCAACCCCGGCGATGAAGCCGGGATTGGCGGTCTCTTTAAGAATTTAGGCAGCGTAAGTCCGCAATTTAGGATATGGCGCTAGTGGCGTTCGCGGGCGATCCACTGCTCCAAGATTGCCACGTGCTCAGACTCTTCCTTGGCGAATTCCTTGGCCATGGTGCGGATTTCCGGAAGGGCAGAGGTCTCGGCCAAGTGATGGTAGAACTCGAAGCCCAGGCGTTCTCCATGGAGCGCGGCCTTGAGCGCATCCAGCTTTGACAGCCAGGGGTCGCCGGCCCACAACTCCGTCTGCTCGGGCGTGACGAGATCGGGCCAGACATGTTCCTCGGGCATGTACAGTTCCGTGTCCAGCTCGCCGGCCTGTGCCTTGACTTCGTCGTGGTGAAGGCGGGAGTAGCCGGAAAGCTTCTTGAACAGCTCGGCGACTTCCGTGTTGCCGCATTTTTCCATGTCTTTGGCCAAATCATCGAAATGCTCGGCGGCCTCCGCCTCGACCTTGACGGCATAGCCCAGGAATTCCGCCAAGGAATTGATCTCCAGTCCGCCGCTGAAAATGGCCGCGGCGATGGACACGGCGGGCTTCTTGGCGGGCAGCACCTCGTCGCCGTCGAAGATCACCCGGATGTCCTCGTCGCGGACGAAGCACTGGCAGGCCAGCCGGTGCCGCGGCGGCATGTCGTTGACCTCGGTATTCTCGATTTCTTCCTTGGTGATCTTGCCGATCTGTTTGAGCAGCTCCTTTTCTTTTTCGGTCAGGCCGATGCCGTAGCGGACCTTCGGATTGAGGTGCTTGACCTCGACGACGCAGGAGCCGCAATCGCCATCGCCGCAATCGAAGGGAATGGGAATCTTGTGGGCCTTGGCGACGGACAGGATCGTGCCCCGATGTCCGGCTACCGCGTAGACGGTGACGTCCTTTCCCATAACGGGCGATTCAAAAGTAATGTTGGCCATGGTTGTACTCCTATGCGATCGACGGGCTGACGTGCTCCGGCCGGGACAATGCGCGGATTGGCGTCGGTTTCCTCCCGCAATCGGGATCGAACATAACCTCGCGGCACGTGCCGGCCGGGACCGTACCCGTATTCAGTGACCCGTGCATCGCAGCAAGAACCGCGCCAGTATTCTAACATGTTGAATTGAATGAATTTTTATGCTGCGCAGATCGGTTCGCTGGCAGGAACACGACATCAATGTCGGCATCGTGTCAGACAGC
>CAKZLS010000273.1 GCA_937127205.1 uncultured Rhodospirillales bacterium | reverse complement strand
GGGGGTGGGGGGGGGCCAAACGAAAAAGTCGATATCAACCCCATGCACAGTAGATTTTCAGCGGCAAAGCTTGCTACACAGGTTGTTCGGTCGCCTCTAACGCGTCCTCGCGGACCTACCCGTTAAACCGTCCGCGGCAAAGGCTTGAAGTCCGGCTGACTGACAACTCCAGCGTCTCCGGCTGGGTAGAAATAGATCCTGTCGCCATCCTCGTTTTCCATCTCCCGGTAGGTCGCATCCCAGTAAATCTTGCCGTGGAATTTGGTGTCGCAGATATAAAGCGTGCCGGTTCTGTTGCAGTTGAACCGCTGAAGCTGGAACTTGCCGGTGACATCGGTAATGCCGTGCCACTGGCGAAGCAGCACTGCCGTCTTACCCGCCGCCACATCAAGGTTATGAAACGAGACCGAATGCAGGTTGAGACCGCCTTGGGTGTTCTCAACGTGGATGACCGGCTTGCCGTTGGGGATGTCGCCCCATTCCCACCGCGACGAGATGATGGACGTGTTCGGCGAGTTCCTGATGGCGATCTGGCAGCAATCGTTGCCATTACCGCCGGCCTCGAGTGAGCAGCGAAACATGGAAAACTCACCGCTGGCATAGACGTCGACAACATACTCGCGACGTCTGCCGGCGTACTGCAACCAACATTTGTCCATCGCAACGCTGGTGTTGGTTTGCGCCGCCAAATACAAGAACGCCCCGCTCATGCCGCCGCACTGGCACTGGGAGATGAACAGGTTCGACGTGTAGCCACGTTTCCGGTTGTGGTCGGACTGGATGCAGCGAAACCCCTTGTAGAAATAGCAGTTGTCGATGGAAACCTGATTGGTGGCTCCGCCGATGGTATTCCTGCCAAAATCGATTGCCACCGCGCCCGGGTTCGAGGTCTTGGTTTTCCACTCGAACCACAAGTCGCGGATTTCGAGCAGCCGCTGGGTGTTGTCGGGAAATTGCCGTCCGTCGGCGGTAAAGCGAAAGAACCCTTTGTTGGTCGCCTTCTGATACAGCCGTCCGCCGCCGAGGATGTGCGCCATAACGATACTGGAGCTGAATGTCAGAGTATCGGTGAGGAGGTAACCGCCCCGGGTCGGCGGTAACTCAAGCGTGCCGCCGGGCGCACGGGTAATCGATCTGGACTCGGCGCCCATAATCGCGGCCTGCGACAACGCGGCGATCGCCCTTTCGAACGCGGCTTGATCGGATGTGGCACCATCGCCGACGGCGCCGAAGTCAATGACATTGGCGTGCATGGGATTGGCATTCGCGCGCCGATACTTCTTGCTCCCCGATGGCGCGTTGGGGGCGAACAGGTGTCCGCCATCGTCCGGTGCCGGATCGTCAACGACGATAAACACGCCGCCGCCGCGGGTACTTCCATCATGATATCCGTCCACCCAAATCCGCTGTCCAACGTGAAGCGATGCAGCGTTCAACTCTTTCAAGGCGGCGACGGAGGTAACGGAAGCCGCCCAATCTCCGCGTCCATCGCTCGCGGTAACGACCTCAACCCCATCCGCGTGGCGAGGCGCGCGCTTTGCCATGGCTTGGTGATTGGCCGCATGAGCCGACTTTGGCGCCAGCGCGACAGTGGACGCTCCACTTGAGGCGAACAACGCCGCGCCGGCCATCCCCAAGAAGCGCCGACGATCGTTCCGGATGCTTTTCATCGTGTTCTTACCCTCCGCTATCCGAGACCACAAAAGTTTGCAAAACAACGGTAAGCGCTGCGAATTACCCGCGCCCGTAGCGCGCTCTTCATCACCGGTAATACATATTGTCCATTTGCCAACGCGTCATGGAATTGCAGAGCATCGACACGTAATTTTGGCCGTGCTAACAAGTTATTCGACCGGTGATTAACATTAGCAGGTTGAGTGTCGCGGTGGATTTTGCTACCGCAAGCTCATGCACACAGGTCTCGGGGTAATTTTATACGCTTCTTGAAAATAGAGATCGGAAGGGGAAACATCATGACCCGTTTGAAATGGCTCGTAGTGAGCGTATTCACTGTCTTCTTGATTGGCGCCGCGGCGCCTGCGTCGGCCGAAACGGACGCGGAGCGTGCGCAAAAGCAAATCGACGCCATGCAATTGACCAGTATTAAAATGACCTACACGCACGCGCGCGACGCGATGTTCGGCATCCTCCGGGCGGTAGACGCATATAGTATGGAGCGGGCAAACAAGGACGAACAAGGAATGCGGGTCGCGGCGGCGGCACTCCTCATGTCATTGGCCGAATCGCGGTTCTGGATGGTGCACCTCGATAAACAAGTTACGGCAAGCCAATTTGGCGAGAAGCTCGACAAGGACGTTGCCGACCTGACGGCCCTTATTACCAACGCTTTCAACGAAATCGCGGACGAACTCTTCGCCAACGATCTGGATGCCATCAACAAAGCAATGGATGAATCAGGCAATGCCTTCAACATTCTTGCCCGCAGCAACCAGAACCTGATGACATCGCTGTGGCCACAGCTTTCTGGGGACAAATAGCGAGTCGGTCGCGTGCGCAGCCTTCTTGGCTAAAGCACGCAAAGTAGCGCCACTCAATCGGGTGTGGGCGAGGAGGCAAGGAAATGATCCTTGCCTCCTCATTTCGTTGACCGATCTCTTTACATGGATATCAGAGATCGATTTTTCTCGCAGCGACCAGTTCGTTGTTGTTGTAGCCAGCCAGCCGCATCGCCAGCGCACCGCCCGGAAGGGTCACGTCGATGCTGTGATTGCCGTCATTGATGTCCACGGTTTCCAGCGGCCTGCCATCGATATAGATATCGAGACGAGACAGGCCGGCGGTGGTCGCATTGAGCGTCAAATCCGAGCCGTCCACGGTCGCGGACGCGCTCAACCGCCGTACCGCCATACCTTTAAGGATGGTCCCGGCCTTGGCGATCAAATCGGCGTTTCCGTTCAACAAATCGTTCTTTGTCACGTCGTGAATCGAATCCGGCGCAACCCCCAGATCCTCCAGCGGCGTGCCGGACTGCGCGCCGACCCGCATGGTCCGGCGGATCGCAACCCGCATGCCGGCGCCGTTCGGAAGCACCTCATAAGGGGTTTCGGCATCTGTCGGCGCGGGACGCTCCAAAAGGAGCTTGAGCAGTTGGTGGGTCCAGACGTTGGCACCGCCGGCGCCCGTGTTTCCATCGACGCCGAGCATGTGGCCGATGCCATGATCCTTGAACCCGGCGGCAAAAATGTCGGTCGCGCTGTAACACCGGGCGTCGGTCACCAGCACCACCGGTCCATGATACTTCTGTCCCCTGTTGTTGGCGAATTCGTGCGGCGTAATGGGAAATCCACGTGAGTAGACCGCGCCGGTTTCGACGGCATCGCGGATGGAGTCGAACCAGGGTCCGAGATCGATTCCCACTGCGTTGGTCTTGTGCCGGTCGCAAATCCGCGCGTTCAACGGCGTGTTGATAAACTGTGTCGGCTCGGGCGTGATTTCGCCGGGCGTCAGCACCTGCAGCAAACCTTCGCTGGCGAAAATGTGGCCGCCGCCGTTGCCACGGACATCAACGATCAGCCCGTTTTGGGGGAGCAGCTCGGCCAGGCGAATGAATTCGTCGATGAAGGAGTCTGGTTCGTCCACATTGAACGTGAAAATCCGGATGTAGCCGAATTCGCCCGA
>CAKZLS010000272.1 GCA_937127205.1 uncultured Rhodospirillales bacterium | reverse complement strand
CACCGCGGAAGTCACGATAGGACTCGAGAATGAGATGCTCGCGATCGATCTGATCCTTTGTGTCCTTGGAGACATCCAAATAAGTCTCCTTGATCTTGTCGAACCGGGTGGCGATATCGCCGCGCGTCACCTTCTGCCAGACGTTGGACAATCGCTCCCACGTATCCACCTTGCCGTCATCCATCTGATCGACCATCTCGCGCGCATCATCGCGGATGGAATTGAATGAGTTGGCGATATCGTCGTAGCGCTCGCCGATGGTCATGGCACTGATTTGCTCGCGCACAACCTCGTTGAAAAACGACATCTGATCGAGGGTGCGCGCGATCACCACCACTTTGTCCTCGTCAAGCCCGGAGATCTTATCCAGGAGAGCGGTCATCGGCGCATCGCCATGCTTCTCGGGAACCAAGCCGAGATCCCTGAGACCGCTCAACGCCTTGTCCAGGTATTTCATGGGTTGGGTAACAATGGACGTTTCCGTCATGCGGCGATCCTCCCGTTGCCTTCCTGTCCCTCAATGGCCTTGTGGCCATATTCTATAACCGTGCCTTTACGCACATAGCGCGAATTTTACCGCACGAATTTAGGCACAGGCTTACATATTTCGGTGCCGAAATACCATAGTCAAGAGGAAGCCCATCGACTGTCCACCAAAAGGTTCATAAAAGTCTTGAAGTGGATAGCCGCCCAATTTCTCCGTCTTTTCAAAATTTATCGATGATTAAGTGTTTAGCCAGTAGAGCCGAGACCGCTTGCGATGGCGTTCAGTGTTAGCAAAAGCTGCGATTCCAGCTCCTCCACCACCCGCGCATCGGCAATGCCGCGCAGGGCGCGCCACCGGCGCAGGGTTTCCACCTGTTGGTAATGCAACGGGAGCAAACCGTCTCGACGCAGGCTCAAGATCGATTGCACCCGCGGTCTCTGCTCCGCCAGGGGGCCGCCAAAAATGGTTTCCAACACCCGCTCGGTCCGGTGGTACTCCTCCTCGATCAATGTCATGAACCGGTCGCGGATCTCCGGATCCTCGACCAGGGCCGCGTACATATGCATCACCTGCGTGTCGGCGGTGGCCACGCTGCTGGCGGCACTGCTGATCATATAGCGGAACGGCGCCCACTCGAAGGCTTCCTTGCACAGTGCGTCGAAGTCCTCGGGCGCGGTGTCGCGCAGGTCTTCAAGCGCACCGCCGACGCCGTACCATCCCGACAGAAAGAAGCGCGACTGGCTCCAGCTGAACACCCAGGGAATGGCCCTGAGGTCGGCCAGTGTCCGTTTGCCCGTGCGCCTCACCGGACGCGATCCGATACGGCTCGATTCGATGGCATCGATGGGCGTGGCCTGGCTCCAAAACTCCAAAAAGCCGTCGGTTTGCAGTAGCTCCTGAAACGCGGCACGGCTTGTTTCGGCGACCCGGTCCATCACCGGTGCAAGGCGTTCATCCTGCTTTCCGTTGTGCCTGCGTTTCAAGGTCACGCCCGTGGTGCCGGCCAACAGCAGTTCCAGATTGTGCGCGGCGGTAATGCGGTTGGCATACTTCTGGCCGATGACCTCGCCCTGCTCGGTCAGTCGCAGATCTCCCTTCAAAGCACCAAAAGGCAAGGCGTTCAAAAACCGGTCCGTGGGGCCGGCGCCACGGCTGGATGTTCCGCCCCGGCCATGGAAAAATCGAATGCGCGTGCCCGCCGCCTCTCCCACACCGACCAATGCTTCTTGAGCACGATAGACGTGCCAAAGGCTGGCAAGCAGGCCACCGTCCTTATTGCTGTCGCTGTAACCGACCATGACCTGTTGGACAGGTTCGTCCAAGCCGTCCACGCGGGCCTGATAGCGCAACGAACGGCTGACCAACGGATGCGCGAGCAGCGCGCGCATGATGTCCGGCCCGTGTTCCAGGTCATCGATGGTTTCAAATAGCGGGACGATGGGCATTTGACACACCAGACCATCGGTGTCCTCGATGACCAGCCCGGCCTCGCGTGCCAGTAACAGGACCACCAGCACATCCGACAGGCTGCGGGTCATGCTGATGATCAGCGAGCCGAGGCCGTCGCGACTGTAGGCCTCGATATGATCGCGCACCTCGCGGTAGCACGCGAGCACGGCATCGGCTTCCGGTCCCACGCTGGCGTCGGCCCGGGCCAACGGCCTCGGCGAGACCAGTTCGCGGTTGAGAAAATCAAGCCGCCTGTCCTCGTCCCATTCCGCGAAGTCGCCGCCATCCAGTCCGGCCTTTGTCATCAGTTGCGCTACGGCCTGATCGTGAAAACGGCTGTTCTGGCGGATGTCCAGTTTAGCTAGGTGAAAGCCGAAGGTTTGGACCGTGTGCAGCACGGGCAGGACATCGGTTTCAGCCAACCGCCGGGCTCCGATTTCCACCAGCGACTCGCTCAGAATGGTAAGATCGTCGATCAGCTCCGATGCCCGGCGATACTCGACCGGGTTAGGGGCGGAGGGGAAAAGATTGCCGGCGGCACCCTCCAGCGGCAAACGCTCGATCACCAGATTGACAAACTGACGCCACGGTTCTTCCGGGTTGCTTTCGATGGCGTGCCTGCAGCGATCGCCGAGCAGCTTCACCAGATCGGCGATCCGGCCAAGCAGCACGGACGGGGGGTCCTGGAGGCGGTCAGACAGGCTGAGATGGGCGGCAACACGGACCAACTTAGAATGAATGAGCTGGAGTGCGTTGGTCCGAAGTTCCATAAGCGAGTCGTGCGTAACATCGGCGGTAACGAACGGATGTCCGTCGCGGTCGCCCCCCACCCAGTCGCCGAAGGCGAGCCGCGGCCGGCACGCGGGATCATCGAGCAGCGCCGGATCAAACCCCGTCTCGGCCCAGGCCTGGCGCAAGCGCCAGTCGATCCGCTCGAGGATCGTCGGAAACACGTAGCGGAGGTAGTGGACGATGGCGCGCAGCTCCGATGCAACATCCGGCTTTTCGAGGAAAATCTCGCCGGTCCGCCACAGACGCTCGAGAATGGCCTTGATATCGTCGCGGACCACGTCTTGTTCCGCAGACGTGTACATGGTGTTTTCGCGCTGAAGCAAAAGCAGATAAAGCTCGCGGTGATGCTCGAGGACGGTCTGTCGTTTCGCCTCCGTCGGGTGAGCCGTCAGCACCGGCTCCACCCGAATTCCGGAAAGGGCCGATGCAATCTTCTCCCCGGTCAACCCGAGAGATTTCAATTCCCCTAGCATGTCCTCCCAGGCCCCGGGGTCCTCGGAAAACCGGCCCGCCGCCTGAATCGCCCGGCGATGCTGCGCCATGGCATTTTCTTCGACCATCTGCAACAGCTGGAACCAAATGCAATAGGCCTGGGTCAGCGCCGTCGAAAGTCCGGCTCCGCGGTGGGCTTCCGGGTTCTCCGGCAGCGGCAGCGCGCGGGCGAGGTCATGCTCGCCGATCTCCTCGAGAACTTCGCGGAAACATTGACCGAGAAAGGCCAGGTCATCGTCGACCTTGCGGAAATAATTTGTCAGCGGTGCGTCGGCGGCCGGCTCGACCGCTGCACGGAGTTTATTCATTGCCGTCCCCCTGTTGGCACCGTCCGTCATCTTCGTCGGTAGATATTGAACCCATCGGGCATAAACAAGCCCCTGTCCGCGGTTCGGCGATGGGCCTTCACCGATTGGCGGCGGCAGCCAACGGGCACTGACCTAGCCGGAACAGCCGGAAGACTACATGGCGAACTGGGCGCGCGGCGGCTGAGTGTCCTCGATGTCGTAAGTGACCCGGCACTGAACAATGCGCTCGGTGTTGATCCCTTTTTCCTCGACGAAGTATCCGCGAACCACATTGGTGCGTTCCATCGCCAACTCCACCAGGGCCTTGGCCTGCGCGGTCGAGATGGCCGCGCGCGAACCCGCGCCGGCAGCCGCCTGGCCGGCCGGCGCCGCCGCTGTGCTCGCCTGCGTAGGTTGCAGCGGAGGCAGAGCCTTGCTGCCGAACAGAGCCACGAAGTCCTGCACGTTGGCCCGCCCGCAGACGCCGAGCTTGAGAGAGGGTTTCTTTTCCAGCATGGCCACATAGTTTTCGGCGCTCTGCCTGCCGGCGTCGGTCAACTCCGCCGAACCGGGGGCGAACACCACCGGCAACAATTTGAACCCATCCGCACCCTGGAATGAATCCGATCCGAAGATGGATCCGAGAAATCCGCTGATAGCTTTTTGGATCACCGAACTGTAATCCACCTCCGGTTTGTCGAGCGTCCCGGCGAGCGGAAGATCGAGATCGATCCGGCCCTGGTCATCCTTGAGAATGCCGACGGCAAACTGAACGGGAACGCCGATTTGTTTCTCGAGCTTTTCTCCGTCGGCGGCGGTGACAGGGTTCAAGAACAAGTTGTCGACGAGGACACCCACTTGTCCCCCCAAAGCGTTATTATTCGCCGTCGCGTTTACAGTCGTGCTCAAATCGCCGCCATCCAGGTTCCACCCAATTGCGTCGGAGACATAGGACGAATAGGCAGGCAAGGGCAGGGCTTTCAAGTCGACATTGAGATCGAAGTCCGGCGTCGGCTTGAGCGGCATCGCCCACCCGTTCACGCGCAACGTGGACGACTCGTTGATAGTCGCATTGAGCTTGATGTCCGTCTGCTTGCCAGGATTGCCAGTATCGATGTCCTTGATTTCTACTTCATCAAGGCCGACGACGACGATCACCGGCGGATCCACCCCCGTATCCGTGAATTGCACTGTGGACCCCTCGCCCACAGCCAATCGGCCAAGCCGAACCCTCGGTTCTCCGTCCTTCGGGCCGCTCGCCTTGGCAGGGGCCCCCTCGGTCTCGCTGCCGCCGCCGAAAGCCGCGAGATCCTTATCCACAAGATCGGCGTCGATACCGGCCACCACGATAGCGCCGATGGCAATGGCCAGCGCTTGATCCGTCTTCAGACCATTTATGTTGACCGATCCGACGTCGAAGGTACTTGTCGACTCCGCCGTTTTCAAGCTGGTGGCCAGCTTCTTGACGGCCACATCGGTCGAGACCTTCCACTTCGGCTCGGCACCGGCAACCGAAGCAGCGACCTCTTTCATCGCAACGTCAATAGAGCCAAGCCCGACATTAATCTCGGGCCGCCCCGGGGCCGCCGGCATAATGGTCTTGAAAGCCGCCACATTGGTCTCGCCGGCCAGACTAACCGTCGTGGAATCCGCCGACACTTGCGCATTCACTGAGGAAAACGACGTCTGGACGTCACCCGCTTCCACCGTCATCGCCTTGCCGCCGTCCTGCGGGATACTCGCCGCCAACCCGGCAATCTCCGAGCCGATCGAGCCATTCGCCTTGACGTCACCGCCAGACACTTCGGCATTCAATGTCGGAAAGGAAGTCGCCAACCTGTCGGCGGCAACGGTCATATCACCGCCGGCTTGGGGAACGCTGGCGGCTAGGCCGGCAATCTCCGAACCGATGGCGCCGCTGACCTTCGTGGCGCCCCCCGCCACGTTCGCTGCAAAGTTTTGCAGGTCTAAACGCACGGTATCGACGCTGACATCGGCCCCCGGCTGCCCTTCCGCGCCCGGTGCCGTTAGTTTCACCGCCGCCAAATTGGTGGAACTGCTTGTCTCCACGGAAACGGTCTCGCCCACCAGATCGGCGACCAGCGACGACACTTCCAAAGAAATCTGTTCCACCGAACCCGCCGCCGGCCCCTGCAGTTGGGTGGACGCCAATGTGATCGTGGGGGTCGCGCTAACCGTTATCGAACCCTCCGGCTTTTGCTTGACCGCAATGTCGTCGGTGTCGATGGAGATATTTGCCACCTCAACGCGCGTATTAGGGGCGGCCGTGGCAGATACTTGCTCCAGAAGAATCTTGATGGCGCTCGACAGATCGACTTCGCCATCCGGGCTCTGATCGAAATTGAAGGTATTGATCCCGAATGTGACGACATCAAAATCCATACGCGTTTCCGGATCCACGGTGACATGCAGCCCTGTGACGACGGATTGGTGCGGAGCCGCCGCACTGATGCTCTGGTCGGGATTCACCTCGGCAAAAAAAGTGTCGGAGTTCGTTTGGACGGTATCCAATCGGACCACCAGGCCCTCTTTCGTTCCAAACTCCAGCCCCTCCACCGAACTGGTGAATTCACCGGCCACTTCGGTCCGGCCCTCGGGAACCACGGTTTGCGCGCTCCGCATTCCCAGTGCCGCCGTGTCCAACTTAAACGAAACCCCCTCAGGCGTGACGAGATGAAGGTCCTCGAACGTGGCCTTTTGCTCGCCGTTCATTTCGATGCTCCCGTCCTCGAAAAGGAAGCCCGAAAAACTCAATGTGGTGGAGCCGGTACCTTCGCGGCGGGTGAACATATCCTTGTCGAACACGGCGGCGATCCGGCCGTAGTCCATCGCCCTCGCGATGGGGACGTCCTTGATGCCGGCCTCGAATCGGAATTTGATATCATCGGCAAACGGGCGCGCCGTCGCGTCGAAGAACAGGGTGGCTCCGGCCAGCTTGCCAAGCAGACTGACGACGCCCGGGTCATCCCGGTCCCAGGTGTGAAACAAGGTCACGAACAGGTGATCGATTTCGATCTCAAGCTCGTCGCCCTCCACGAAGTTCTTCAAGATCAGCTTGCTGTCGCGAAACTGAAACTGGTCGATACCAGCACCCCACCCGACCTTCTCTTCTTCTTCGGCTCCTTCTTCCACCTCGACCGCGGCTTCGTCCTCGGCGGTCATGAACTGCCGGATCGAGACGCCATTCACGAATATGCCGTCTTTCCTCTGTTCGATAATGAGGTCGACTTCCTCGATTATGAAGGTTTCGATCAGCGCACGTTTCTTGAACAGGGTCGCCAAACTGAGCTGGGCGCTGACCATGCCGACCTCGCCGCGTTCCGCTCCCTCGGACCAGAACTCCACCGGGCCCATTCGTATCTCGCCGCGCCAGGGGTTGAGATAAAGCGATTCCGTACCGGTTGTCTCGATGCCAATCTTGGCCAATTCCCCGCGCATTATTTCCCGCGCCGCATACTCTGGCACCAGGGTTATAACGAGAGCAAGAATGGCAAGAAAAACGGTGACGCCAAAAATACTCCAGCGCACCCAATTGCGCTTTTTCCGCGGCTTTCCGTTCCCCACCGGACGCGATTCTCCGCCTTCCGCCTTATTCGACCCCGTACCCATTTTCCACCTCTGCGCGCGTTATTTTGTGCGTAGAATATCCCTCAACCATGGATAAATCACACGGGTATACTGTACGCAAGTAGGTTTGCCTCGGGTCACCCGAAGTCAAAGAAAAATTATCGCTTGAGAGGCAGTTCTCGTCGCTGCCGGAGACGTACCGTTGGGGAACGCGATGCAAGGAGACATAGAGATCGCCGCCGTCCTGGCGTTCTGGTTCGACCATCTTTCGGCTGAGCAATGGTTCGAGGCCGATGCCGAGGTGGACGCGGCATGCCGCGACCGGTTTAGCTCGCTGTACGAGAGGCTGGCATCACAGGCATCGAAGCTTCCGACGGCGTGGCTCGGCGCCGCCGACGGATCCCTTGCCGCGGTTATCGTCCTCGATCAGTTTCCGCGCAATATCTTCCGCGGTTCGCCACGTGCGTTCGAGTCAGACAAGGCAGCGCTGGCCATCGCCGAACAGGCAATCGATCATGGCTTCGACGGTCAACTCGAGCCCCCGCGAAGGGTGTGTCTGTATATGCCGTTTCAGCACAGCGAGGACACTGCGGTGCAGGCGCGATCCGTGGAATTGTTCGCCAGCCTCGGCATGCCCGAGCCTTTAGAATGGGCCAAGCGCCACAAGGCCATCATCGATCGGTTCGGGCGCTTTCCTCACCGCAACGCTATTCTCGGCCGACCGTCCACCGACGAAGAGCGGGCATTCCTTAAGACCCCCAGTTCGTCGTTCTGATCGGCCGCCGCCCTTGTTATCGAGGCCGATGGAGGTGCTATGAGCGGGGGGTATCCCGAGCCGACATCGAAAAATCGGTACCATGACCACGAACGCGTGCCCATACTCATTTGATCGCGACGGCATATGATGGCAAAGGCGACCGAAGGGCAACCGCGAATGACGCTGCCAAATCACAAGACCAAGATCGTGTGCACCATCGGCCCGGCATCGGCGTCGTTGGAAACGCTGACGGCAATGATCCGCGCGGGCATGAACGTCTGCCGGTTAAATTTCGCTCATGGCGATTTCGAAAGCCACGGCAGGACCATTGAGCTGATCCGAGAAGCCGCCCGAGCCGAGAACACCCGCATTGCGATCCTCGCCGACTTGCCCGGCCCCAAAATGCGCATGGGCAAGTTCGCCGGAGACCAAGTGACCCTGAACAACGGCGAGACGGTCGTCCTCTCATCCGAACCCTGCGATGGTTGCGATAGCCGCTTGCCCATTCAATTTTCGGAGCTTCCCCGGCTGGTCAACAAGGGCGACCCCATCTTTCTCAACGACGGGTTCCTGCATCTGACCGTGGAAGAAGTCGGTGAGTGCGATATCCGCTGTTGCGTCGAGGTTGGCGGCGTCCTGATGTCTCATAAGGGCATCAATGTGCCCGGTCAAGAATTGGGCATCAGCGCGTTCACGGATCGAGATCGGGAGCTCCTGGATTTCGCGATCGGCCAAGGGATCGACGCGGTCAGCATCTCATTCGTTCAACGACCGGAGGATATCGGGGCCGTTCGCCAAGCTGCCTCGGCCGCCGGCGGCAACCCTTTCATCGTCGCCAAGATCGAGCGCGCCATCGCCGTCGGTCGCATCGACGATATTCTCCGCGTGGCTGATGGGATCATGGTGGCGCGTGGCGATCTCGGAGTAGAGACCCCTATCGAGTCCATTGCACTTGTTCAGAAACGCCTGATCGAAAGCGCCAACCGTGCCCGAAAACCAGTCATTACGGCGACCCAGATGCTGGAATCCATGGTCGACAATCCCCGGCCGACCCGGGCAGAGGCCACCGACGTGGCCAACGCCATCCTTGACGGCACCGATTGCGTTATGCTGTCGGAAGAATCAGCCATGGGGAAGTATCCCTTGGACGCCGTCCGCATGTTGTCGCGGATCGCCGAAGCGACCGAACACGACCGCGCCACCAGAGCCGCGCGCGCCGATCAGCCCGTAGCCGCGCAGGCGTTCCATCGCATCCATCAGGGGGATACGCCTGAAGTGGTCGACGTGATTGCCTTGGACGTGGCGGCGGCGGTCAGCCGGCTAGCCACCGAGTTGGTGATTGCCCCGACCAACTCAGGGAAGATTTCCCGGCTGATCTCTCATTACCGGCTTCCCAAATGGATTGTCGCCTTCAGTCCAAACAAAGCCACCTGCCAGCGGCTATGCTTCTGCTACGGCGTACACCCCGTGGTTCTGGACGCCGATGTTGACGGTTGGGTAAAAGCGGCCGGCGCCTGGTTGCGAACGCACGCGATAACCGACGGATTAGCCGTGGTGACACACCGTTGGCACGACGGTCAGCACAGCGGCACAAACCGCATGGAGATCGTCGATCTGCAGACGTATTTTTCCTGAGCTACAGCCGAAGTGGGGCACCGTCCGCCGTCATGGTCGGTGATCGCTTGAACAACGCCGATGCCCCCTTTTTCGATGTCGCGGCTATTCGTCCTTTTTCGTATCGCCAGCCGCCTCGGGCTCTTCCGCCTGTGGCTCTTCGATGTCCACCGTCGGCACGGTCACGGTTTCTTCCTTCATTTTCACTTCCGGAACCGTCACGTCGACTTCCTCCTCGCCAACCTCGACATCGACGGTGTCGACCTTGACCTCCGGCAACTTGCCTTCTTCGGTTTTGACATCGACCTTGGGCAGTTCGCCGCCTTCGACCTTGACTTTCGGCAGCTCGCCTTCCTTGACGTCGACATCGACCTTCGGCAACTCCCCCGAGTCCGTCACATCCATATCGACGGCCCAAAAGACGGCCGCGACGATGAGCACGACAACGATCAGGCCACCAATTAGTACTCCCGGTTTATTCATGATATATAATACTCCTGGTTGCGAACGGTTATGTGATCAACGCTCGAATTGCCTAATGGTTCCCTCGCACTTGCGAGATCCAGCCAATCAGTATTCTCCATAAGATTCCCCGATCGAGTAGCGGAGACTGCCGACCCTGTCAAAATTTAAGTTTGTAATAGCTTCAGAGCCGAGTGACCCGTCGAACATTGCCACCAGCGCCCGCACATGAGACGTCGACATTTCCCGCAGCGAGACGGTGTTCAGCACCGAGACAATGGAGTAAATTACGAGGATGGCTTGCTGCTCATCAGGTGTTGCATTTCCGAGAAAGGAACGGCGTCTGCCGCGAAGGTGAAGGTCCCGCTCTCCCGGACCTCGCGGGCCGCTCTCAGGAAGCCGCCCAGGGCCGCCCGCGACAACGAGGAACCCAGGCTTACCCGTTTAACCCCGGCATCACCGAGTTGGTCCACGGAGAACGCCCCGCCCGCCAGTCCCATGACCACGTTCACCGGGCAGCTGACCGCGGCGCATACCGCGCGGATGCTCTCCATATCCGCGAGGCCGGGGGCAAACAGGACATCGGCGCCCGCCGCTTCGAACGCCTGCAACCGGGCGATGGTGTCGTCGAGATCGGGACGATTATGGAGAAAGTTCTCAGAGCGTGCCGTGAGAACGAACGGCCGGCCCACGGACCGCGCCGCCTCGACGGCGGCGGCTACCCGCTCGACGGCATGGCCAAAATCATAAATCGGCCGGGCACGGTCACCCGTGGCATCCTCGACGGAGCATCCGGCCAAGCCCGCCTCCGCGGCCATGCTCACCGTCTCGGCTACGGTTTCCGCGTCGTCTCCGAAACAGTTCTCGAGATCGGCGCTGACCGGCAGAGGTGTGGCCTCGACGAGCGATCGCGCATGGGCAATGGCTTCGTCGCGGGTGACCGCCCCCTCGCCGTCCGGGCGTCCGAGCGCATAAGCCATCCCGGCGCTGGTGGTGGCGAGCGCCTCGAAGCCGAGGCCATGAAGCAAACGCGCCGTTCCCACATCCCATGGATTCGGTAGGACAAACGCGCCCGGGCGCTGATGCAGCTCGGCAAACCGCGCCGCCTTTTCCGCCGTATCGTTGGAGGTGTTCATTTTGCCCGCTCCCTCGCCACGCGCCGATAGGGCTATTTTTCGCGGGTCAACGTGACCCTTTCAACTCCGCCGAGAGCCTCGAGGATCAGCTGAGAACCTTCGAGCCGATAGCTCGTCACTTCGGCGAGCGCACCCAAAAACTCCTGCTCCGGAACCATCAGCGGCGGGGGGCACATCTTCATGGTGGCGGCAAACGGCGGGAAGGAGATACGGTTGCCATCGATGTCGGCCGTTCCGGTGAAGCGGTTGCATCCGCCGGAGCCCGATACGGTTCCGTCGGCCGCGATGCTAAGGGTCATGCGCGCCTTTTCGGGAACGGGTTTCCCGCTGATCTCCGTCGCCAGCCATTCCCCACCGTACAGACCAGGCTCGGCACTCGATGCGGGCCCTCCCCATACGAACACCATGACCAAGGCGGCCATCAGGCGCGCTGGTATGCTTGGCAATTGAATCATTCGGCCCGCTCCCCCTCTGCCACACGCTGATCGCTTAGAACAATCCGGCGACAAAACCGCCCGCCGCGCCGGAAGCCGCGCCCACGGCGGCGCCACGGCCGACGTCGCCGGTGAATAGCCCCGAAGTGGCGCCCGCGGCGGCTCCGATGGCCGCACCCTGGAACGTACTGCTCGAACAAGCGGACAACATCAGCCCGGTACTCAGGACCAAGGCGGGAATTAGACTTCTCCGGCACAAAACACTGGATGCCATTCTTCGGTCTCCTCTCGGCTCAACGCGTCGGTTGTTCGGGACACGGCCATTGCGCGGCCGCGGAGCGCAGCAATCCGTCAATGGGGCTGTCGTTCATCCGCTCGGGATTATTCCGGGCCCAATCGACGAACGCAACGCGCACCGCTTCGCGGTCGATCTTTCCGCCAGGACAAACCACTGTCTTGGCCTTACCGGCCTTGATTACCTCGTAATAAAACAACCCCGCGCCATAGACGAACCCATAGCATGCCTGCCGGGCTTCACCGAAAAGAGGATCGGATTGCGGGGCCGAGCAGACTCGATACAGGTTCTCGCTGGTCAATAGGGTGAAGTCGCTCGGTTCGATGGCGCCGGCGGGACGGCCCATCATGACTACAAAGGCAGCTGCCCCTGCGACAACGATCCATTTCATCCGCTTCCTCCCGCTTAAAACAACGCCCCGGTCCACTCTGTTTCGATTCGAGCGAGTCTGCACGGCGACGACATTGAAAGAGCATATTTGACCGCGCCCGAAGAATGCAAGATTTCGTTTGTTTTCAGAAGTTCACCGGCTTGCGGCGGGTGCGTAAGCGCCGTTTCTGGCCTCGGAGAACACGATCTGACCGCCATAGATCTCCTTGGTCGCCTCAACGATGGCGACGCCCGCGAACCCGGTGAACCACCGCTCGCCCGCTTTTTCCCAGGCGGCCGCGGACGACAGGATCATACGCGAATGGAACGGCGGAACATAAAGCGCTGCGGCGGTCTGATAGGGCGCGAACATGGCCTCGCGCACGACCTTGGACAACTGGCGCGGTGAATAGGGGCGGCCATGACCAAAGGGCGTCCGCTCGAATCGCGACCACAGGCCCCGCCGGTTCGAAGTCACCACCAGCAACCGGCCCCCATCGGCAAGCACCCGCCAGACCTCGCGCATCATCGGGCGGGTCTGCTCGGCACCTTCGAGAGCGTGCACCAGAAGGATCCGGTCGATGGATCGGTCGGGGAATGGCAGCGCTGTCTCGTCCGCGAGGGTGCTCAGGCCGCGCCCCTCCCGAGGCCATTGAACCACCCCCTGCCCCGCCGGCATCACCGCCAGCACCCGTTGCGCCTCCGACCGAAACACGCCGAGAAAGGGGGTCGCATAGCCGAGCCCGACCACACTGAGCCCGCGCAGGTCCGGCCACAGATCGCGGACACGACGGCCTATCATCCGGCGCGCCACCCGCCCCAGCATAGAGTCGTAGAAATCCCTCATTTCAACGGCATCGGTCCACATGGCGGCGAAGTCTAGCGTAATCGACCATCAGGGTGGTAGTGTTGGTATCGAAATATCCCTGTTCGCAATTTTTGACCCCGTGGCCGCCATGCCGTCGCTTGAAATCCATCAGATCCCCGTCCTTTCGGACAATTATGTTTACCTGGCCCACGATCCCGACACCAAGGCGACCGCCGTGGTCGATCCGGCCGTGTCCGGCCCTGTGCTCGAAGCATTGGACCGCTTAGGCTGGACGCTGACACATATTCTCAATACCCATCACCACTACGATCACGTGGGCGGCAATCTCGAGCTGAAGGAAGCAACGGGCTGCACCATTGTGGGCAACCGTGCCGACGCCCGGCGCATCCCGGGCCTGGACGTGGGTGTTGCGGAGGGAGATACGGTGGCCCTCGGCAGCCAATCGGCCAAGGTGATCGAAGTCTACGGTCACACCGTCGGCCATATTGCCTACTGGTTCGAGGACTCGTCGGCCCTGTTTTGCGGCGATACCATGTTCGCGCTGGGATGCGGCCGCCTGTTCGAGGGCACGGCGGCGCAGATGTGGTCCAGCCTGAGCAAACTGCGGGAATTGCCGGGCGACACCCGGGTCTACTGTGCCCACGAATACACGCTGGCCAACGCCGCGTTCGCGTTGAGCGTGGATTCGGACAACCCGGCCTTGCGCGATCGGGCCGAAGCGATCCGCATGCTTCGGGCCGAAAAAAAGCCCACGGTCCCCTCCACGCTCGCGGAGGAGCGGGCCACCAATCCGTTTCTGCGCGCCGACAGCGAAAATCTGCAGCGGGCCGCCAACCTGCCAGGCGGCGACCCGGTGGCCGTATTCGCCGAGATCCGGAGACAAAAGGACGAATTCTGATGAGCCCGATGAAACTGCACTACTCGCCGACATCTCCCTTTGTCCGCAAGGTCAGCGTCGTCGCCCTGGAAACCGGGTTGGACAGCCGGATCGAGCCCATACCCGCCAACGTCTGGGACCCGTCCAATAAAGTCGCCGACCACAACCCGCTCGGAAAGATCCCAGCGCTTGTAACCGAAGGCGGCGAGACCCTGTTCGACTCGCCGGTCATCTGCGAATACCTGGATAGCCTGCACGACGGCCTGAAACTGTTCCCGCCGCCCGGTGGCGCCCGCTGGACGGCGCTAAGGCGTCAAGCGCTGGCGGACGGTATCCTCGACGCCGGCGTACTGCGGCTTTTGGAAAACCGCCGATCCGAGAGCGAGCAATCGGCCGGGTGGATTGCGCGGCAATCGGCTGCGGTAACGCGCGGTCTTGACGCGTTGGAGGATGAAGCCGAGGAATTGAGCGGCCCCGTCACCATCGGACACATCGCCATCGGCTGCGCCGTCGGGTGGCTGGAGTTCCGCTTCGGGGACGATGACTGGCGCGGCAACCGCCCCGCCCTCGCCCGGTGGTACGACAACTTCGCCCGGCGCCCCTCCATGGAACGCACGGTGCCACAAGAAGCGGCTACTTGATGGCGTAGTCGTCCTTGTCGTCGCCGTCCTTTCCAACTCGGCCATAAACGTCGTCGAAGCGTATGATATCGTCTTCGCCGAGATAGGCACCCGACTGAACCTCGATCATCCTCAGCGGGATTTTTCCGGGATTCTCCAGCGAATGGCGGGTGTTGTGCGGAATGTACGTGGACTCATCCTCGGTGATATGAAACGTTTCGTTGCCGCGGGTGACCTTGGCCGTGCCCGAAACAATAATCCAATGCTCGGCGCGATGGTGATGCATCTGATAGCTGAGCTTGTGGCCGGGATTGACGACGATCTCCTTGACCTGAAAACGGTCGCCTTCGTTGATCGACTTGTACCAACCCCACGGCCGGAAGACGCGCGTGTGAACATAATGCTCGCTGCGATCCGCCCGTTCCACCTGGTCGACGAT
>CAKZLS010000271.1 GCA_937127205.1 uncultured Rhodospirillales bacterium | reverse complement strand
CCACTCGTCCCAGATTTGCTCTTTCGATTTGTCCATAATCACTCCTAACGCCTCACAAGCGGTTGCCAAATCGGTCATCCGGCGGCCGGGGATAGGTCGCGGCAAGCGCGTCCAGGTCAATGAACGTATGGGCCACACCGCGTCGCTCCAGTGACGTGCTGACCTCGTTCCCGACGGTTGTCTTGCCCACCCCGACGGGGCCGCTGATCACCAGCAGAGGGAGATGCGCCGCCGCCATATATCCTCGACCCCACCTATGCCGCTCACTTTGTTCCCAATACGGCGATAACCGACGCGGCCTTGGAAAGCTTATGGTACGGTCGCTGCCGTCCCAACTTAATTCGACCCAAGGGCGGCGTAGTCAGAGGGTCATAACGCCATAAGAACGACCACAGGATGAAATCCGTTGTCCGATTGGCGCCGTATGACGCCCCATGTCAACAATTACAAGCACCGGCAGCAGCCAACTCGGCATGCAACTTTATGAATACGCGGTCGGCGATGACAGCGCACGCCTTTGCCGCGACATACCCGACCATCAGTGCAACGAACAGCCGGGAAACTTCGTCTGGCAGGTACTTGCGCAAGCGTTCAGCAAGACAGGCGACGTACTATCCGACACGAAGGTAGTCCTACCGTGGCTTATGAGCGCCGTCGGGGCACCCTTATTCCTAATCGGATTGCTGGTGCCAATCCGAGAGTCCTTGGCGCTGCTACCTCAGATGATCGTCGGCGGTATGATCAGGCGCATCCCCGTGCGCAAGGGCTTCTGGGTGGCGAGCAGCGCAATCGAAGGGCTTTGCATCGTCCTCATGGGCGTGTTGGCGGCCGCCGGCCTTCAAGGCGCGGCCGCCGGCTGGACAATCGTCTCGCTGCTGGTGGTTTTCAGTTTGGCGCGGGGTGTTGCCTCGGTCGCCGCCAAGGACACTCTCGGAAAGACGATCTCCAAGGGCCAGCGCGGGCGGGTCAGCGGCTACGCAGCGGCCGCATCTGGCCTGGTTGCCGCCATCGTTGGCTTCTATCTCGCCCTTGGTTCCGATAGTACGCGCCCGGAATGGTTGCTGTACGCGATGATAATTGCTGCTGGCGCTTTCTGGTTCGTGGCGGCTGCCAGCTTTTCCATGATCAAGGAATACCCTGGCGCCACCGAGGGCGCGCTAGGCGTCCGCGACTTGGTCCAGGCACAGTTGATGCTCCTCGTCAGGGATGTGGAACTGCAGAAATTCCTGGTTGCTCGTACGTTGATGATCTCCACCGCCCTGGTTGGACCGCTCTATGTCAGCCTGGCTCAGCGCGTGACGGGGCAGGCGTTGGATGGTCTCGGCTGGTTGGTCCTTGCCACGGGACTGGCAAGTGCGGTCAGCTCATCTGTATGGGGCATTCTCTCCGACGCATCGAGCCGCGTCACCATGGCCCTTGCGGCGACGCTGGCGGGTGGTTTGGGCTTGGGTGTCGTGACCGCGCTCAACTTTGCGCCTACGATAACTGAACGCATAGAATTCTATGCCGCGATTATTTTTTTCCTCAGCATTGCTCACGCAGGGGTGCGCATCGGCCGCAAGACCCATGTGGTGGATCTCGCCAGTGGCGACCACAGGGCCGAATATGTGGCGCTCAGCAATACACTCATCGGCGTTTTTCTACTGTTGACGGGATTGCTGGTCGGCGGGTTGCTCATGTTCGGGCTTGAGGTCGCGGTGGCCGCTCTTTCCATACTCGCCCTAATGGGTGCTGTCGTAACACTCACCATGAAGGAAGCGCAGCGTTAAAAATCGTCAGCGGGCCGGTGGAGGCCGCTACCTCACCAATTTGACCGCGATGAAGCGGTAGGCGGCAATGGCGGCGACGGCGTAGATCAAGTTGAACCCGAGCACCATTATCCATGGCGCGCCGACGCCGAACACCAATTTGGCGAGAACGGACGCCGCCACGGTCAGCCAGAGAATGCCGATGGTGAAAAAGCCAATGCCGCCAATCTTTCGGACCAGGAACGGCAGCGCCACGCAGAGCGCGATGGCGACGGCATAACGCCCAGGCACCAGGGCGAGGGCCATTCGATCAGGCGAGGCGACAAGCGCCAAGGCGAACGTGTTAGCCAGCGTCCCCACGATACCGGCGACGATCACGGCGATCAAAACGCGGGTGGTGAAAATATCCTTCATAATGTTCTAAGTGGTCGTATCAACCGGGATAGTCCAGACCTGGGCGCTGTGAGTCCGTGATCGCTCTCTGTACGTATGATCATTCGGGTTTTCGCGCCACCACGGACGGAAACAGGCGAGCATCGTCCCAAACGAGTTCAATATCCTCGAACCCAACCGCGGGAAGTTGCGCATGCATGGTCGTGGAATTCCTGTAACCCTGGTAGCGGCTCTCCAGAATATCCAGCGCGACGATCCTTTCCCGTGACGCGACCCGTGGGTGGGGTGCTCCATCACGCAGTCCGTCCAGTAGCCGGTCCACGCTGACGTGAGGCTTATCGCCCCCGTCGCGGATACGCCGTTTCACCCCGTCGATGCAATCGGCGAGCGACGCGCCTGCCTGGCCGTGGGATAACACATGTCCGCCATCCAACTTCCCGGCTTCATTTGTCATTGTTCCACTGCCCTGCTAAGTCGAGCCCCGATCAGCCTGCTTTGCCAGCACTGTGGACATTTGGTTTTGCTGGCTCAAGATAGTCAACAATCGAATCATGCTCTCGTTTCGTGAGAAGCCTATCTTGGGAGGTCCCCGCGTGAGTGCCATCGTCAGCGTCATCAAGACCAATGTGGTCTACGGACTAATCGCCATCATTCCCATCGGCATCGTCGTTTTGCTTCTTGCCGAGGCGGTGAAGGTCCTGAAGGGCATAGGCGAGCCCATCGCGGAGCGCTTGGACATGGCTCCCGTCATCGCCGCGCTGGTCGCCGTGGTGGTAGCGGCTGCGGTGATCGGAGTTGCGTGCTTCGTCATCGGTACGGCGGTGCGGACCCGCATCGGCGCTTGGTCCTTCGATAAGGTGGAGAAAGCGATCCTCGCGCGGGTGCCGGGCTACGATCTAATTCAGAACGTGCTTCGCGGCTTCGCGGAAGAACGGACGGCGTATCCGGCCGCGTTGGTCTCGCTGTTCGGTCCGGGTACGGCGGTGTTCGGCCTGGTGATGGAGGACAATGCGGATGGCACCGTCACCGTGTTCATTCCGTCGGCTCCCACACTGACGGTCGGCGCCGTCCATGTGGTGGACCGCGAGCGGGTGCGCATGCTTGACGCGGGCTTAATGTCCGTCACCGATTGCGTGTCGCAGTGGGGCGTGGGTTCGGCCAAAGTTCTGGCTGCTCAAGCGGCGGCGGATAAAGGGAGAAAAGTGGAATGAATGTCGACGACGTTATCGCAACCCTCGGACTGGCGCCGCATCCGGAAGGCGGGTTCTATCGTGAAACCTACCGGCATATTCCCGAAGACGGTGGCCGCGGCGATGTCACGGTCATCTATTTTCTGCTCAAGGCCGGGGAACGATCGGCTTGGCACCGCATCGACGCCACCGAAGTGTGGCTCCACCACGCGGGCTCACCGCTGTTGCTCGACATCTGGCAGGAGGACGCCAAGATCCAGTCCCTGACGCTCGGAACCGACTTTTCGGCCGGCGACGCCGCTCAAGGCATCGTGCCTCCGCACGCCTGGCAATCGGCGCAAAGCCTCGGAGATTGGACATTGGTAAGCTGTACGGTGGCGCCGGCGTTCCTGTTCGAGACATTTGAGATGGCCCCGCCGGGGTGGGCGCCGGACGCGCCAACACGCTAAACCGAAAGGGCGCGGCCACCGGTTCGGCGCCGCACCCATCTGAAGAACGCCAAGTTTAAATAAAGCTAATGTACACCGAGGCCATGGCCGTGACGGCAAGAGACATAGACGCGGCTAGGACGTACCGCATTACGCCAAGAGTTTCACCACTGCGCACTTGGGTTTCGTTGTAACGTTGCCTCATGACACCTGCTCCTCTTGGGCGGTTGTTTTATGGTTTGGCAGGAATCAATACGGCAAGCACCTGATTTCGGTTCACTGACCTCAATTGGCAAGTAGCGCCAATTTCGTGCGCAAGTGCGGTTTTTCCTTGACCCTGACAAATTTGTGGTTAACCCCTTATTCTGAGATTTTTGTCATCTCCAATATATCAAACGGTTTAAAACAGGGGGAGGTACTGAAATGATCGGTAGAATGTTGGTTCGCCTCGGCAGAGCCGTGCTGCCGGCGCTTATGCTTTGTGGAGCGACCACCGCGACACTTCAGGCCGCCGAACCCGTCAAGATCGGTTCGTTTCTGGCGGTCACCGGCGGCGCATCGTTTCTCGGCGATCCCGAAAAGAAGACGTTGGAAATGTACGTCGACGCCATCAACGCCGACGGCGGGATCAATGGCCAGCCGGTGGAATTGATCCTCTACGACTCGGGCACTTCGGCCAAGCAGGCGCTGACCTTCGTCAAGCGGCTGATCGAGCAGGACGAGGTGGACGTGATCGTCGGCGGCACCACCTCCGGCGAAACCATGGCGGTGATCAGAGAAGTGGAGAAGGCGGGCGTTCCGTTCATCTCGCTCGCCGGCGCCGGGGTGATCATCGATCCGGTCAAGAAGTGGGTCTTCAAGACCCCGCACACCGACAGGCTGGCGGTGCAGAAGATCTTCGATGATATGAAAGCCCGAGGATTGACCCAGGTGGCCTTGCTCTCGGGCAGCGGCGGGTTCGACAAGTCATGCCGCAAGAACGCCCAGGAGCTAGCCCCCGAGATGGGCATGACCATCGTCGCCGACGAAAGCCACGGCAAGGGCGATACCGACATGACTCCGCAGCTCACCAAGATCAAGAACACCGACGGAGTCCAAGCGTTTCTGTACTGCGGCTTTGGCGCGCCCACCAGCATCGTCGCCAAGAATGTGAGCCAGATCGGCTTGACGGTGCCGCACTACCAGACTCAGGGCTCGGCCTCGATGAAGTTTATCCAAGGCGCCGACGGCGCCGCCGAGGGCGCGCGGCTGCCGGTCGCGGCCCTACTGGTGGTGGATCAACTGCCCGACGACCATCCGCAGAAGCAGGTGGCGACCGCCTACCGCGATGCCTACGAGAAGAAGTACGGCGAGTCGGTTTCCGCGTTCGGCGGCCATGCCTATGACGGGCTTTACATCGTGGCTCAGGCCATGGAGCGGGCGGGCGGCACCGACAAGGAGACGGTGCGGACGGAAATCGAGAACACCAAGAATTTCATCGGCGCCGACGGCGTGTTCAACATGTCGGCCACCGACCATCTCGGCCTCGACACCCGGTCCTTCGTCATGGTCGAGGTGAAGGATGGCAATTGGAAGCTGTTGCAGTAGGATAGCGCTGTGATCCAAGGACGGCTTTCCCGTCGAGGTGGCGGGAAAGCCGCTTTTTCTGCAATGGTTATTGATATCCGTGCTTGCTGAGTTCCTCCAATTCCTGTTTTCCGGTGTCACCATCGGGGCCACCTACGCCCTGGTCGGGCTTGGCTTCGCCATCATCTACAACGCCAGCCATGTGATCAACTTCGCCCAGGGCGAGTTCGTGATGATTTCCGGCATGAGCACGGTGTCGTTGCTGGCCGTCGGCATGCCCCTGCCGGTGGCGCTGCTGTTGGCCGTGGGGATCACCGTGGTGGTCGGCGTGGCGTTGGAGAAGTTCGCGGTGGAGCCGGCGCGCAACGCCTCCGTGGTGACCCTCATCATCATCACCATCGGCGCGTCGATCTTTCTCCGTGGCGCCGCCGAGGTCATCTGGGGGCGGGACTTCCATAGTGTGCCGGCTTTTTCCGGCAGCGAGCCCATCATTATCGGCGGCGCCGCCCTGTTGCCGCAAAGCCTGTGGGTGATCGGCGCCACGGTGGTGGTCATCATCGCGCTTCGCTGGTTCTTCGGCCGCACACGCACCGGCAAGGCCATGCTGGCCACGTCCTACAATCCGCTGGTGGCGCGGCTGATGGGCATCAACACCCGGTTTATTCTGAGCCTGAGTTTCGGCCTGGCGGCCATGCTCGGCGCGCTCGCCGGCATCCTCATCGCCCCCATCTCGCTGACCTATCCCAGTGTGGGCGTGATGCTCGGGCTGAAAGGTTTCTGCGCCGCCATCCTCGGCGGGCTCGGCAATCCCATGGGCGCCATCCTTGGCGGGCTGATCGTCGGCGTCAGCGAGGCCATGACCGCCGGTTATATCTCGTCGGCCTACAAGGACGCGGTGGCGTTCGTGATCATTCTCGTGGTGCTGGTGATGATCCCCAACGGACTGTTCGGCGTGAAGGGGACCGAGCGCGTGTGATGGGGTTCTGGCAACCACGCAGGGCGGGAATACTGGCGTTGGCGGCGGTCATCGCCGTGCTTCCGGCCGTGCTGCCCAACGCGTTCTACTACGATGTGGTGATTCTCGTCGGCATCAACGCCATCGTCTGCGTGGGCCTGAACCTGCTCATCGGTTATGGCGGTCAGATCAGCCTGGGTCACGCCGGCTTCTTCGGCCTCGGCGCCTATTTCTCCGCCGTTCTTACCGGAACCTATGATTGGCCGCCGCTGGCCGCCCTGGCGACCGGCGCGGTCAGTGTCGGCGTGTTGTCGTTTATCGTCGCCCGGCCGATCCTCAAACTGAAGGGCCACTACCTGGCCATGGGCACGTTGGGGATGGGCATCATCATCTCCATCGCGCTGAACCAGGAGGTGGATATCACGGGAGGGCCCGACGGCATGCCGGTACCGGCCTTCGCCATCGCCGGGTGGGAGCCGTCGAGCGAGCAGACCTGGTACTGGATCGTTGCCGCGTTACTGATGATCAGTGTTTGGCTCGCGCTGAACCTCATCGACTCGCCCGTAGGCCGGGCGTTGCGCTCGGTGCACGGATCGGAGGTGGCGGCATCGGTCGCCGGCGTCGACGTGACCCGTTACAAGATCCTGATCTTCGTGGTCTCGGCCGTGATGGCGAGCTTCGCCGGAAGCTTGTACGCGCACTATACCGGCTTCATCACCCCCGACGAGGCCAGCTTCTTCCATTCCATCGAGTTCGTCACCATGGTGGTGCTCGGCGGCATGGCGTCCACGTTCGGTTCCCTCGTCGGCGCCGCCATTCTGACCATCCTGCCGCAGTTGCTGACGGTGCTGCACGACTTCGAAATGCTGGCCTTCGGCGCCATTTTGATGGGTACGATGATCTTCATGCGCAAGGGCCTGGTCCCGAGCCTCGTGGATCTGGCCAAGAGGGCGCGTCCGTGACCTTGCTGCGCGTCGAGGACCTGCACAAGACCTTCGGCGGGGTCGGCGCCATTCAGGACCTGACCTTCTCCATCAATCCCGGCACTATCCATTCCATCATCGGACCCAACGGTGCCGGCAAGACCACGCTGTTCAATCTGATAACCGGTCTTTATGAGCCCACCCGAGGCCGCATTCATTTCAACGACGCCGATATCACCGGACAGCCGCCGCATGTGCTGGCCCGCCACGGCCTGTCGCGCACCTTCCAAAACCTGCAGATCTTCCTCAACATGTCCGCCATGGACAACGTCATGGTGGGGTATCACCTGCGCTGCGACGGACGGTTCCTGCCATCGCTGTTCCGCTTTCCCTCGGTGGTCCGCAAAGACGCCGAATACCGCGAGCGCGCGGCGGCGCTGATGGCCTTCGTTGGGTTGGAAGATTATGTCGCCGCCGACGCCTCGGCCATGCCCTACGGTGCGTTGAAACGCCTCGAGATCGCCCGGGCGCTGGCGGTTCAACCGAAGATGCTGTTGCTGGACGAACCCGCCGCCGGGCTCAACCCGTCCGAGACGCTGGCCATCGACGGCCTGATTCAGAAGGTGGCCGGACGGGGCGTCACCGTGGTCCTGGTGGAGCACGACATGCGGCTGGTGTGGGCGGTATCCGATCACATTCTCGTTCTCGACCACGGACGCAAGCTGGCCGAGGGCACCGGACCGGAAGTTCGCTCCAACCCCGACGTGGTCGCCGCCTATCTCGGCGAAGGAGGGCGTGATCGCTAGGCCATTGTTGCAGGTCACCCGCCTCGGGTGTCATTACGGTCCCATCCAGGCGTTGGACGACGTATCGCTGACCGTCGGCGACGGCGAACTGGTGGCGCTGGTGGGCGCGAACGGAGCCGGCAAGACCACGCTGTTGCGCGCCGTCTCCGGAGTGCAGCCGGCGAGCGCCGGCGCCATCCTGTTCGACGGTGTCGATATCACCACCCTTGCGGCCGAGCGGCGCGTTCGCCTCGGCATCATCCAGGTGCCGGAAGGCCGCCAGGTTCTCGGGCCCATGACCGTGGAAGATAATCTTACGCTCGGCGGGTACAGCCGGACCCGGGCGGAGGTGGCCGACACGCTGGAGCAGGTCTATGCCATGTTTCCCGTTCTCAAGGAACGGCGAGGCCAGGCGGCCGGCATTCTGTCGGGCGGCCAGCAGCAGATGCTGGCCATCGCCCGCGGCCTGATGGCGCGTCCGCGTATCCTGCTACTGGACGAGCCCAGCATGGGCCTGTCGCCAATCCTGGTGGACGAGGTGTTCGAAAAGGTGGCGGCCCAGAAAGCGCAGGGCACCACCATATTTTTGGTAGAGCAGAACGCCTTCCTGGCGCTGTCGGTCGCCGACCGCGCCTACGTGCTGGAAGCCGGGAAGGTCATTCTCTCCGACACCGGCGAAGCCCTCAAGACCAACGAAAAGGTCAAGGCGGCGTATCTGGGGCTATAGGCGCACCGGTTATCAGCCCGTTTTCGTCACCGGGATGCAGGGCTCGCTGGCACACGTGTTGACCTCCACCGTGACATGCACGAGGTCAGGAATGTCCGCTAGGAGAGCCTTATAGTGCTCGGGGTTTTGAGGGTAGTGGGTGACCACCGAGAGCATGACCGACACGTGATTTGATCCGACCGACCAGACATGGATGTCCGTTACCCGGTTGTCGGCATCCGCCTCGATGGTTTGGCGAATGCGCTCGCGGGTGTCCTCACCGGCGCTGCCATCCAGCAGAATTCGGCTGGTATCGCGCAGCAGACCATAGGTCCAGTGTCCGATCACCAGAGCGCCCACGATACCCATCAACGGATCCATCGCCACCCAACCGAAGGCCTTGCCGCAGATCAGCGCCACGATGGCCAGAATGGAGGTGAGGGCGTCCGCGATCACATGCAGGAACGCCGCGCGAAGATTGTGGTCGTGGTGGTGGTGGCTGTGGCTGTGGCTGTGGGAATGTTCGTGCGCATGATCGGAATGGCCCTGGTGAAGCAGCACCGCGCTGGCGATGTTCACCACCAGACCGGTCGCCGCCACCAGCATCGCTTCATCGAAGCTGATTGTCAGAGGATTGAAAAAGCGCTGCCCCGATTCCCAAATCATCAGCAGCGCAACGACGGCCAGCACGACACCGCTGGTAAACCCTCCCAACACCCCAACTTTGCCCGTACCGAAGGTGTAACGCGGATCGCTCGAGTGACGGCGCGCATACCAATAGGCGAACACGGTGATCAACAACGCCGCCGAATGGCTGGCCATGTGCCAACCGTCGGCCAGCAGCGCCATGGAGTTGAACCACCAGCCCGACACAATCTCCACCACCATCATGATCGTGGTCAGCGCGATGACCCAGTAGACGCGGCGCTCACGGGCTTGAGACCGATCGATGACGAACGCGTGCTCGTGCCGCCAATTGTCAAGCGAGTGAATATGCACGATGTGTAATCCTGCTTTTTGCCTCTATTTTGTCAGAGCTTGGGCCGCAGGTCGACGATGCGCTGGGCTTTGCCGATGGACCGTTCGATGGTGTTGACGTCGACCACCCGGACGCCGGCGGTGACGCCGATGTACGCCTTGATGTCCTGGGACAGCTTGGCGGCGCATGCGCGTTTGGTGTGTTCATCGTAGGGCTTGAGGTCGGGCCGGCTTTCCACCACCACGTCGAGCGCATCGAGCCGGTCGCGGCGGTAGACCTCGAGCACGTAGTGCGGCGACAGGTGGCCGTCCCTGAGGATCAGTTCCTCGATCTGGCTGGGGAACAGGTTGACGCCGCGAATGATCAGCATGTCGTCCGACCGACCGGTGATCTTTTCCATTCTGCGCATGGAGCGCGCGGTGCCCGGCAGCAGCCGGGTCAAGTCTCGAGTACGATATCGGACAATGGGGAATGCCTCCTTGGTGAGTGAGGTGAACACCAGTTCACCCTGTTCGCCGTCCTCCACCACCTCGCCGGTCACCGGGTCGATGATTTCCGGATAGAAGTGGTCTTCCCAGATATGCAGGCCGTCCTTGGTCTCGATGCATTCGCTCGACACGCCGGGCCCCAGGATCTCCGACAGACCGTAAAGATCGACGGCGTCCATGTCGAAGCGGCCCTCGATTTCCGCTCGCATGGCGTTGGTCCACGGCTCGGCGCCATGAAGGCCGATGCGGAGGGACGACTCGCGGGGATTGATCCCTTGATGATCGAACTCGTCGGCGATGGCCAGCATATAAGACGGCGTCACCATGATGATGTCCGGCTTGAAATCCTGGATCAGCTGAACCTGCCGGGCCGTCTGCCCCCCCGACATGGGAATGACGGTACAGCCCAGTTTCTCGGCCCCGTAGTGCGCGCCGAGGCCGCCGGTGAACAGCCCATATCCGTAGGCCACGTGCACGATATCGCCCGCCCGCCCGCCGGCCGCCCGGATGCACCGCGCCATCAGTCCCGCCCAGGTATCGATGTCGCGCTTGGTGTAGCCGACAACGGTGGGTTTGCCAGTGGTGCCGCTGGACGCATGCACGCGGACCACGTGTTCGCGCGGCACCGCGAACATGTCGAACGGATAGCTGCGGCGCAGGTCGTCCTTGGTGGCAAAGGGAAACTTCGCCAGGTCCGAAAGCTGCCGCAGGTCGTCGGGGTGCACGCCGGCTTTGTTGAAGGCGTCGCGATAGTGCCGGACGTTCTTGTAGACGTGGCCCAGCGTCCATTTCAACTGCTCCAACTGCAACGCCGAAATCTCGTCGCGGCTGGCGATCTCGATGGAATCCAGTTCGTGTTTGCCCGGCGCCTTATCGCTCATGGTTTCGCTCCCAGAAATCTCGATTTTTTCGCTTCTATACACGCTCGCGCGAATACGTGCACTACCAATCAACGTCGATGCCACGGCGGGGGCGGTGCTGTTGCGGGGCCTCATAAGGAGCATCCATATGGAAAGCAGTCATGAGACACGCACGCGAGAAAGGAACAGCGGATGACTAAGGATCACGGCCCATCCATCAAGGACGACAAGACGTACGAAGCGCTGCGAAACAAGGGTTACGGCAAGCAAAAGGCTGCCGCCATCGCCAATGCGCAGGCCAACGACGACATGTCGCCTTCCGAAAAGGGCGGCAAAACACCGCCGTACGAGGACTGGACCAAAGACGACCTCGTCAGGCGCGCCGGCGAATTGGACATCACCGTTCGCTGGGACATGACCAAGGCGGAACTGATCGCGGCATTGAGGCGTTAGGAGTGATTATGGACAAATCGAAAGAGCAAATCTGGGACGAGTGG
>CAKZLS010000270.1 GCA_937127205.1 uncultured Rhodospirillales bacterium | reverse complement strand
AAGAGCTCCGGCGAGGAGCTCGCCCAGCGCATCATCGAGGAGGGGGGTGATGCGATTGCCGCCGGCGCCGATGTCGGCAGGAGCTCTTATCGCCGGCTGGCCGATCCGGCGCTCCGAACGCAGACGGAGTGACCTATCGGCCAATGGCGTATAATACTACTCAGCATCGCTGGCATAAGGTCAGCGATCGTTCGGCAGGTCGGCACGCGAACCCATGGAACCCACGTTCTTCAAGTTCATATTCCGCTACAGCAAGCGCCAGCAGATATATTTGCTGGTGCTGACGTGCCTGTCTTTTCCGTTTCTGTACTACTCCCTCGAGTTGCCGAAGCTGATCGTCAACGACGCCATCGGTTCCGAGAGCTTCCCGAAAACCCTGTGGGGCTGGGAATTCGAGCAAATCAACTACCTTATGATCCTTTGCTTCGGATTCTTGATCCTGGTGGGGATCCGATTTGGCCTGCGGTACTATGTAAATGTCTACAAGGGGCAGTTGGGCGAGCGCATGCTGCGGCGGCTGCGCTACATCCTGTTCGCCCGCATTCTGCGGTTTCCGGTGCCGCATTTTCGCAAAACCTCGCAAGGGGAACTGATCTCCATGGTCACCGCCGAGGTGGAGCCGCTCGGCGGCTTCATCGGCGACGCGGTGGCGGTGCCGGCGTTCGAGGGCGGCACGCTGTTGACCATCCTTATCTTCATGTTCGCCCAGGACTGGATGCTGGGTCTGGCCGCCGTCGCCCTTTACCCGGTGCAGATGTATCTCATTCCCAAGCTGCAAAGGCAGCTCAATCTGTTGGCCAAGGAGCGGGTGCGCGCGGTGCGCAAACTGTCGGAGCGGATCAGCGAATCGGTTTCTGGCGTCGAAGAGATGCACGCTCACGATACGTCGGAGCGGGAGCGGAGCGAATTCGCCCAGCAAGTGGGGGTGATCCAGGGCATCCGCTTCCAGATCTACCGCAAAAAGTTCTTCATCAAGTTCCTCAACAACGTAATCGGCCAGCTGACTCCCTTCTTCTTCTATTCCATTGGCGGCTACCTAGTGATCAAGGGCGATCTGACGTTCGGCGCGCTGGTGGCCATCCTAGCCGCCTACAAGGATTTGTCGTCGCCGTGGAAAGAATTGCTGCGCTGGTACCAGGTAAAAGAGGACACTCGCATCAAGTATGACCAGCTGTTGGAGCAGTTCCAGCCGGCGGGCATGTTGGACGAGGACCTGCAGAGGGTTCCGGACGGCCATGTTCCGCGTTTGTCGGGCCAGGTGGTGGCCACCAATTTGACCCTGCAGGACGAGAGCGGCGTCAGGGCCGTGGACGGCGCCAACTTCCAGTTCGACATGGGCGAGAACGTTGCCGTCGTCGGTGGCAGCGGTTCCGGCTCGGACTCTCTTGCCCAGATGTTGGCACGCATCATCGTTCCCACCTCGGGCAGCATCTTCATCGGCGACGCCAACCTCGCGGCCCTCCCGGAATCGGTGACGGGGCGACGAATTTCCTATGTATCCCAAAACGTCGCGCTGTTCAGGGGGAGCGTCGGCGACAACCTGTTTTACCCCCTAATGCGCCAGCCATTGCGCTCTGGCGCGTATGAGGGCGAGGCGGCGAAACGACACGAAAAATACATCATGGAGGCGCTCGAAACGGGCAACACCGCGAGCGATATGGAGGCCGACTGGATCGACTACGAAGCGGCGGGCGTTGCGGACTTGGATGCCCTGACCGAACGGGCCGTCGAGATCTTGAAAGCGGTGGGGCTCGATGAAGATATCTACGTTTTCGGACTACAGGGAACGGTGGATCCGGACCGCGACCCGGGGATTGCCGAACAATTCCTCAAGGCCCGGGACATGCTGCGCCGCCGGCTCGAGGATAGCGAATTCACCGGCCTGGTAGAGTCGTTCGATCGTGATGCCTACAATCGCAATATGTCCGTGGCGGAGAACGTGCTGTTCGGCACGCCGATCGGCCCGGTGCTCGACCTGGAGCATATCGGCGAAAACCCATACATGCTGTCGGTGCTGGACCAGGTGGGGCTGACCGAGAAGTTTCTTTCCACCGGCCTGCAGGTGGCCAAGGTGATGGTGGAACTGTTCCAGGACCTGCCGGCTGGTCACGAGTTTTTCGAACGCTTCAGTTTCATTAGTGCCGAGGCGTTGCCGGCCTATCAGGCGCTGGTGCGCAAGGTCGAACCCGGTGACCTGGAAGACCTCGACCCCGAAGACCGCACGCTGCTGATGTCTCTTCCGTTCAAGTTGATCCCGGAACGCCATCGTCTCGGACTGTTAGATGGCAGCATCGAACAGCCTTTGTTGAGAGCGCGCCGCGCATTTGCCGACGGCTTGCCGGAGAGCCTTCGATCGTCGGTGGCGTTTTTCGAGAGCGATTCCTACAACCCAGCGGCAACGGTGCAGGATAACATCCTGTTCGGAAAGCTAATTTACGGCCGTCAACAGAGCCAGCGGGAAGTGGGAGGACTGATCGCCGAGGTCGTGGACACCCTGCAACTTCGACGAAAAATCGTCGAGATTGGACTGAATTCCCAGGTCGGAATCGGCGGCGGGCGGTTGTCGGCCGCGCAACGCCAGCGTCTTGGTATGGCTCGCGCCTTGCTAAAACGGCCCGACCTCCTCATTCTAGATGAAGCGACCGCGAACCTGGACCGGTTGAGCCAATCGGAAATCATGCGGCGGTTGTTGGAGGAGTCGGGCGAAATGGGGCTGGTGTGGGTGCTGACCCACGGGGAGGATGCAAGTCGGTTCGATCGATTGATCGAGATGGACGGCGGCAGGGTCGTCGCCAACCACTCGATCGCGAAGGTCGCGCAGATCGATAACGCCGCGGATGCGGCGGCGGGCGAGTAAAAAGGAAAAAGGTTAGCGAGTGGGAGGCAGGTGTGCAATTACCCGAGATAGTGGCGGTCTTGCGTGGCATTCCCTTATTTGCCAAGCTTGACTCATCCAAGCTCAAGCTTTTGGCCTTTTCCAGCACGTATCTGACGATGGACGCGGGCGAAGTGCTGTTTTTCGAAGGAGATCCCGCTGACAGCGTCTATCTGATCGACGAGGGAGAGGCGAACATCTTTACCGGACGCGGCGCCAAGGAAGTGAAGGTGGCCCAAATCGGTCGACACGGCCTTGTCGGCGAGATGGCCATATTCCGCGATTCTCCTCGATCGGCGACTATTCGAGCGGCCGGCCGGCTCAAGGTCCTCAAGATCGATGGTGACGTATTTCGGGCGGTGGTTTCGGAGAATCCGGAAGCGGCGTTGACCGTCATGGGTATTTTGAGCGATAAGCTGGCTGCGACCACCGACGAATATGAACGTTTGAAAGCGTCAGCTGCCGCTGCCAAAGACCGTTCGGTCACCTCACAAGCATAATCCCATTTTATAGACTTTAAGATGATTGCACCGGATTGCACGCTCCGATCTGTGCCGCGCTGCGGACATTCCCTGCCAGGCGTTTGCCGGTGCGCTCGTGGTGCGTCCAAGCATCCTTGTTTGATGTCTCGCAGCACCGCGTTCCTCACCCCGCATGTGATTGCGCGCCTCATGCGTGCCAAGGGGCAGGACTGACGGATGGAATTCTTCAATCAGAGCTTTCAGATGTGGGCGATCTTCGCGGTGATCGTGGGCGCGTTGGTGATGTACGCCAGGGAACGCGTGCCCATGGAGGTCGTATCCGTCGGCGTCGTCTGCGCGCTATTGATACTCTTTCAATTCTTTCCCCTTTGGGACGCTGAGGGAGAGAACCGTCTGTCGGCGGCCCGCCTGCTTCAAGGCTTCGCCAACCCCGCGCTGGCCACCGTTCTCGCTCTCTTGGTCATGGGGCAGGGAATGGTGCGGGCCGGTGTTCTGGATGTGGGCGCGCGCTGGGTGCTGAAACTGGGCGGCGGCCGCAAATGGCAATCCGTGGTGCTGGCGCTGCTGGCGGCGGCCGTGGTCAGCGCCTTTCTCAACAACATCCCCGTAGTGGTTATCTTCATTCCGATCATGCAGGCGCTGGCCATCCGTTTTCAAAGTTCAGCCGGCAAGCTGATGATCCCGCTGAGCTATGCCGCCGTGCTGGGTGGCATGACGACGCTGGTGGGATCGAGCACCAATTTGCTGGTGAACAGTGCCATGATCGAGCTCAATGTGACGCCGTTCACGTTCTTCGAGTTCTCTGTGCCCGGGCTGGTGCTTGCGGCGGCGGGATTTCTGTACGTTCTGTTCGTCGCTCCCGCTTTGCTGCCGCGCCGCGAAAGTCTTGCGGGGTTCCTCTATGCCGGGACGGGTAAGCAGTTTATTGCTCAGTTTACGGTCGCCGCTGACTCGCCTCTGGTAGGCCGGGGCGCACCTGGCGGCTTGTTCGCGAGCCTGCCCGACATGACCGTCCGCATGGTGCAGCGGGGAGAAGGGGCTATCCTGCCGCCATTCGAGGGGTTTGAAGCCCGCCCCGGCGACGTTCTTGTGGTTGCAGCCACGCGCAAGGCCCTGACCGAGGCGCTCGTTCGCAAGGCCGGCCTGCTTCACCCCGACCTGCCTGCGCGCCGCCGCGAAGCAAAGGCCGAGAGCAAGGCCAAAACTAAGGCTGCCGAGGAGGAAGGTCCAGGGTGGAACGCCAGTTCGCAGGTGGTGGCGGAGGTCATGGTGGTGCCGGCATCCCGCCTGGAAGGCCAAACGCTGAGACAGGTGGGTTTTCACAACCTTACCCAATGCGTCGTGCTGGGCATTCAGCGACGGGCGCGGATGATCCGGTCGCGGATGACGGAAATCCGCCTGGAAGCCGGGGACATTCTGCTGGTGCAGGGAAAAGCGGCGCAGGTGAATGCTCTCAAGGCCAATCGGGACGTTGTGCTCATGGAGTGGTCGGCCGAAGAATTGCCGGCATTGACCCATGGCCGCGCCGCGGTTCTGATCTTCGTCGCGGCAATCGGTCTGTCGGCGACCGGGCTGGTTCCGCTGGTGGTCACCACATTGTGTGGCGCTGTTGCCATGGTCGGGCTCGGTGTCCTTAACGTTGCCCAGGCGGCCCGCGCCGTCGATCCCAAGATCGTGACCACCATCGGTGCCGCATTGGCGCTGGGGGTGGCCATGCAGGAAACCGGCGGCGCTCAATTTATCGCCACCGGACTGGTGGATGCGCTGGAAGGGGCGGGGCCGGCGACAGTACTGTCGCTGTTCTTCCTGGTGGTGGCGGGCCTGTCCAATATCATCAGCACCAAGACTGCGGCGGTGCTGTTTACCCCCATCGCCATCGACATCGCCCGCGAGATGAACGTCCCGCCTCAGGCTTTCGCCGTGGCCGTGGTGTTCGCCGCCAATTGCTCGTTCGCGTCGCCGCTGGGATACCAGACCAACCTTCTGGTGCTGGGTCCCGGCCACTACCGCTTCGTGGACTTCGTGCGGGCCGGCGTGCCGCTGATCCTGGTGCTGTGGTTGGCGTTCACGTTGTTCGTGCCGTGGTGGTACGGCTTTCCCCTCTTTTAGGGATTGGATTCGGCGCTGTCGAAGCGGGACCAACGGCGGCGATCCTAAACCTAACTTGCTTTTCTGGCGGGCTCGCCGACGGTCGGAATCGCAAATTCGGGTGTGTCACTGCCATCCAGGACCCGCGTGTTGCTCTCCTCGGCGGCCAGGGCGCGCTCCGATTCGAATATGTAGTCGCGCGTAACCGGTATGGAGGATTGCCGTTTCGCCGTCTGGATCTGAAATACGCAGAGATTCATATGGCGAAATGCCATCTCGCAGCTCGCCAAATAGAATTCCCACATCTTGCAAAATCGCTCGTCATAGATCTCCTTGGCGCGATCCCGGTTGGTCAGAAAACGGTGGCGCCAGTGGCGGAGGGTCTCGGCGTAGTGCAGTCGCAGCACCTCAACATCGGTGACAATCAAGCCCGACCGTTCGATCGCCGGTACGATCTCGGAGAAGGCCGGAGCGTAGCCGCCGGGAAAGATGAAACTGCGGATCCATGGGTTGGCCGGTCTCGGCGGGTCCGTATGGCCGATCGTATGCAGCAAGGCCAAGCCCGCGTCGGTCAACCGATCCCGGACGATTTGGAAATACCGGTCGTACTGACTGACGCAGACATGCTCGAACATTCCCACCGACAGGATACGATCGTAAGTGCCATCCTGTTCACGATAGTCCCGAAGAAAAAAGCGGACACGATCTCCGCAATCACAGAATGTGGCCCGCTCTTTTGCCACCTTCAGCTGTTCCTCGGACAGTGTGATTCCGGTGACGTCGGTGTCGAACCGCTCGGCCAGATACAGGCTGAGGCCACCCCAGCCGCAACCAATGTCGAGAACGCGCATGCCGGGTTCCAGCAGCAACTTCGCCGCGATATGCCTGCGCTTGTTTTGTTGTGCCGTTTCCAAATCGTCAGTGTCGCCGAGGAAGTACGCACACGAATACTGCCGGTCCGCATCCAAAAACAAATCGTAGAGTTGCAGATCCAGGTCGTAGTGGTGCGAGGCATTCCGACGCGCGATTTTGGGGGTGTTGAACTGGTCGAGGCGGTGGAAAAGGGATTCGAACGGCTGAATCGGGCCATTGAGGCTGCGCGGGCCGGCAAGCTCATAGTTGTGTCCGATCAAGTCGAGAAAGTCGTAAAGGGAACCGTGTTCGACTGTCAGGGTGCCGTCCATATAGGCGGTTCCGGCCGCCAAACCTGGCTGGAAAAATAGCTTTCGGTGGAGCCGGCGATCAAGCAGGCGAATGGCAACAGCCGGCACGCCGTTGCCGAAGGTATGTTCCCGGCCTTCCGCATCGATCACGGTCAGTTCACCGATACGGATGAATGATCGAAGCCATCGTGCCAACAGCATTCGTTTATCTCCCGTCTCGCTTGTGAGCGGGTATCCGATGCCGCTGGAAGTCGAGCTTTCGGTCCCGCCCGTTCCTGTCCTATTTTAAGGTTTCGATAGCGAAACGTTCCACCATTTCTTTCGTATTGTTGTAACTTTTTCTGTCCCTTCCTGCCGCCAGACGGGTCCTGGTCCGTATTATCAACCCTTGCTCGCCACGGTCCACAATCAGCCGTGCTTGCGTCAAGGAAAAAAGGGGTATATACCCTCTTATATGGATAACACGGTGTGCATCTGCACGTCGTTGCGGCAGGCGGCTTTGGCGACGAGCGAGTTTTATGACAAGGCGTTGGGGCCGTCCGGGCTGAAGGTGACCATGTACCGGCTGCTGAAACGGGCGTCCGAGGCCGGGCGACCCAATATCAGCGAGCTTTCGCGGATCGTCGGTTTGGACCGCAGTACGCTGGGTCGCAACCTCAGAGTGCTGGAACGGCAGAACCTCATTCGCTTCGAGGGCGCCAAGGACGAGCGCGCTCGGGTCGTTGTTCTCACGCCGGAAGGCGAGGCGGCATTGGCAAAGGCCCGTCCGCTATGGGCCGATGCGCAGACGACCATGCGACACTTGCTGGGCGATCAAACGGATATTCTGCTTGATCAACTAGTCAAACTGAACCACCGGAACTTGGCTTGACACCCATCGACGAGGATCTTTTCGCCGCGCTTGATGCGGGTATATACAACAGATAAGGAAACGCACGATGGCAATGGAACACGCTGGGACCACGAAATGGGGTGGGGCCTTGATCGCGCTGATCTGCGGCTCTGTCATTCTGTTGTTTTCTCTCGGTATCCGCCACACCTTCGGGCTTTTCCTCCAGCCCGTGACCGTCGATCAAGGGTGGGGTCGCGAGACCTTTGCTTTTGCCATTGCTCTTCAAAATCTGGTCTGGGGCGCGAGCCAGCCCTTCGCCGGCATGCTGTCGGACCGCCATGGCGCGTTGCGGGTGGTTTCGCTCGGCGCGGTGCTTTACGCCGCCGGACTATGGATCATGTCCAGCGTATCGGGCGAGGCCACATTCATCCTCGGCGCCGGTATTCTGATCGGCCTGGGGCTCTCCGGAACCACATTTCCCATCGTGTTCGGAACCATCAGCCGGCTGGTACCGGCGGAACAGCGGTCGCTGGCCATGGGCATCACCATGGCGGTGGGATCTTTCGGTCAATTCGTCATGCTTCCCTTTGGCCTGGGGCTCATGAGTTGGTTGAGCTGGCCGGGCGCGCTGATGGCGTTTTCCGCTCTTGCTTTGCTGATGTTCCCGCTGGCCTATGGCATGCGCGAACCGGCGCGGGTCGAGCAGCCCGGTGTCGTTCATCAAGGCGCCGGCGAAGCTCTGCGCGAAGCGTTCTCCACGCGCGATTTCTGGCTGCTGTGCCTGGGCTTTTTCGTTTGCGGTTTTCAGGTGGTGTTCATCGCCGTCCACCTTCCGGCGTTCCTCGCAGACGAGGGGCTCGGCGTTTCGGTGGCGACCACCGTTCTCGCTCTCATCGGCCTGGTGAATATCGCGGGAACGTACTATGCCGGTCTGTGGGGCGGGCGGCGGCGCAAGCCCATGTTGCTGGCGTGGATCTACCTGGGACGCGCCTTGGCCATCGCGGCGTTCATTCTGCTGCCGGTAACCGCCGTGACGGCCTATGCGTTCGGCATCGCCATGGGGCTGTTCTGGCTGTCCACCGTTCCGCTCACCAACGGTACGGTGGCATCGGTGTGGGGCGTGCGCCATATGTCCATGCTGGGCGGTATCGTGTTCTTCGCCCATCAGCTAGGCTCCTTCGCCGGTGGCTGGCTGGGCGGATGGCTGTATGATCGCACCGGCTCTTACGACAGCACCTGGGCCATCGCCATCGGATTGAGCGTGACCGCCGCCGCGCTCAACTGGCCCATTCAGGAGACGCCTGTGGGCGAGAGGATGAAAAAGGCTCCCGCATGAAAATCTCAGGCATAAAATGGCCTCGCGCGCCTTCGGCGTTTCTCTTCATTGTTCTGGCGACGGTGCTGCTCCTAGCATTCACCGTCTACCAGACGCCGGCCATGCGGTTCCTGCTCGACGGCTTCAGACTTTGTGTATAACGCACTGGATTCGCCCTATAGCTGCCATATGTTAAGCAGGGTCGGCGGGGAAAACTCCAACGAACTTAGGCTTGGCGGTTTCGCAACCGGTTTTTGAGCCGTTAGCAATGATGTTCGCACATGCGCGCTTTCACCCTCCGACACGCCGTGTTAGTTAGACTGCGATTTAATTGCAATAATGAGCGAAGCCGTAACAGGAGAGGGTCAGCATGAAGGGTAACGAGAAGGTCATCGTCCATCTCAACGCGGTTCTTAAGAACGAACTGACGGCGATTAATCAGTATTTTCTTCATGCGAAAATGCTCAAGGACTGGGGCCTGAATCGCCTGGCGGCCCACGAATACGAGGAATCCGTCGACGAGATGAAACACGCCGACCAACTGGTCGAGCGGATCCTGTTCCTCGAGGGTTTGCCGAACCTGCAGTCCTTGCACAATCTGATGATTGGCGAAGACGTGCGCGAACTTTTGGAGTGCGACAAAAAGCTGGAAGAGCAGGCAATCCCGGATCTGCGCGCGGCCATCGCGGATTGCGAGGAGGTGGGTGACTATGTCAGCCGCGAACTCTTCAATTCAATTCTTGAGTCCGAAGAGGAACACGTCGATTGGCTGGAGACGAATTTGGGGCTGATCGATAAGGTCGGTTTGGAAAACTACATCCAATCACAGATGTTCGAAAAGGAGGGTTGACCGCTACCCTCCTTCGTTCCCAAAGCTGCTTAATGTTTATGGCCGCTCGATGACAGGGAGCTAATTTTTTCGGCAGCGGCGAAGCGTGCGTCCTCTTCGGCCAAACGGGTGTTGGGCTTTGTTTCCGATTTAGCGACGAGCGATCTAAGGCACACCACAATCGTGGCCGAGGGAAGGCTGCGACACATCA